>NZ_DAOMOZ010000072.1:0-20570 GCF_035444585.1 Agriterribacter sp. | reverse complement strand
CATTGGATTCGCCCTGGTACCAGATGGCTCCCTGCATGGCATAGGGAATGAGCGGTGCGATCATTGCATTGTACAGCAAAGTGCCCGCATCATTGGGACCGGTAAACTGGTTATTGTCGGTATAAGATTCAATCCTGAACTTCCATGTTCCCTCAAGCGATTGCTCATAAGCGTCCCTGCTGATCTTTACATCCCCTGGCTCGCCGGTAAAGCCACCCCGGCCTCCAAAATCTTCAATGCGTACCGCAATGCTGTTCTTTCCTGCATGCAATTGCGATGGTTCCAGTATATAGGTGCGACCGGTTGCGGTTTTGCTGGTAGTGCCACCCACCTTTATGCCATTTACATAAGTAGCATCCACATCATCAATGGTACCCAGCAACAGCGCCACACTTAAACCGGCTAATGAGTCGGGCAATATAAATTCACGGCGGAACCAAACCGCACCGTCAAGATACTGCAGATCCCTGCGGTCGAAATTACCGGGCACTTCTATCGTTTGCCAGTTGCCGTCATTAAAAGCAGCAGCAGACCAGGATTGCACTTCACCCGCCGGAGGTATGCCGCCCTGCAATTCATTGATGGCGTTAACGAGCTTTGTTTTACGTTTTTCACCGAGCGCATCCATAGATACCGGCATCGCATCCACCACATCCGAAAACGCATCAAAGCTTTTCATGGCTTCCTTGCTGATCCATGTTTCTACAATGGTACCGCCCCATGAGGTGTTGATCAAACCTATAGGCACACCCAGGTTCTTATGCAAGTCCCTTCCAAAAAAATAACCAACTGCGGTAAACCGGCCTACATTTTCGGGCATGGCTGTTTTCCATTCCCCGCCCGACAGATCTTCCTTGGGTGTTAAACTTATTTCCCGTGGCACCGCAAACTCCCGGATCAGCGGGTAATGGGCAGCAGCTATCTCTTCCTTCGCATTATCGGATGCGCTTACGGGCCATTGCATATTGGATTGTCCTGAACATATCCATACTTCGCCGATCAATACATCATCAAGCGTAAGCACATTCTTTTTCCCTTTAACCACCAACCGGTAAGGGCCTCCCGCTTCGGCGGCATCCAGCCGGAGCATCCATTTCCCGTCTTTACCCGTTTTTATGGTCTTCGTTTGCTTTGCTATTCCGTTGCCGCTCAGTTCAACGGTTACTTTTTCACCGGCATCGGCCCAGCCCCAAACGGGTATGGGCTTATTGCGCTGGAGCACCATGTGCGAATTAAAGATTTGGGGTAAACGAACGTCTGCAAATGCCTGGCTAATACAAAGCAGGCATACGAAAGAAAGGATCGTTCTGAATGGCATAGCAATAGTTGAAGACTAAAATTTAAAAATACAAATAAAAACAAATTAATTATCTTTCCCTGCAAGCCGGTACAATTTAAAAATGCATCCGTCATGCAAGCCAAAAAAAATTATCTCCCGCTATATTTTTGTATTGTTTTTTTGATCTGTAATAAGATCTCCCCGGCACAGGAACATGCATTTACATGGCCCCAGGGCAAAAAGATGGCGATCAGCCTGAGCTTCGATGATGCCCGCGCAAGCCAGGTAGATACCGGCACGGCTTTATTAAACACGTATAATATAAAAGCCACTTTTTATGTGCAGCCTCCCACGGTAAAGAACCGGCTGGAGGGCTGGAAAAAAGCGGTTGCCGGCGGTCATGAGATCGGCAACCATTCCATCAGCCATCCCTGCTCCGGCAATTTTTTGTGGTCGAGAAATAATGCGCTTGAAGATTACAGCTTACAGCAAATGAAAAGCCAGCTGCAAGATGCCAACAAACAGATTGAGGAGCTGCTGGGTGTAAAACCGGAAGTATTTGCCTATCCCTGCGGACAAACATATGTAGGTCGTGGGAAACACACAAAAAGCTATATCCCTGTTGTGGCGGATATTTTCCTCAGTGGCAGGGGCTGGCTGGCAGAAAGTCCCAACGACCCTTCCTATTGCGATATGGCCCAGCTCACCGGCATAGAAATGGACGGTAAGGATTTTGAAGAGATCCTGCCGGTCGTACAGGCTGCTCAAAAGAACGGGCAGTGGCTGGTGCTTGCCGGCCATGAAATGGGCGACAACGGCCCTCAAACCACACGGCTCGCCATGCTGAAAAAACTGATCGAATATGCACAGGATCCCGCCAATGAAATATGGATCGCCCCGGTGGGAACGATTGGCAGGTATGTGAATGCGCACAGGAAACTGAAAGAATAGGATCAAGCCCCATTGAATCAAGCTATAAAACGCATCGGAGTGATTAAAATTTATTTGTAGTTATGATAAAATTTGTTAATTTGAAATTTGACGTTTATTTTTTAACTGAACAATAATTTGTCGAAACGGCGGTTTTGGCTTTATATTTGTTCTTAACTTATAAGTTAAGTTGACTGGGGTGTTTAAGAAAATTGACGAATTGTCAAATACGGTTGATTTTTATACCATTAAACTTGGGGAAAACACGCATACAGAATTCGAACTTTTTGTGGATAAGGAATTTCCCGATCATCAAAATGAAATCGAACTCCTGTATAATGTAATTGATGTAATTAGTGTACGTGGAGCAAAAAGCCATTATTTTAAATTTGAAGGACCCGCACATGCTTTGCCCAAAGTTGACAAAGCAACAATTCTCGCCAACGAAAAAGACCTGGGCATTAGATTGTATTGTATAAGAATAACAGAATACCTCTTAGTTCTTTTAAACGGAGATATTAAAACGAAGCAAAATCCGCTGGAGTGTCCGCGAGTTGCGAGACATTTTAAGAATGCAATAGCGATCGCCAAAAAATTAGACAGGATGCGTGAGGATGACGATATAGATTTTCAAGAAACAGATTGTTTAAGCAATATAGAAATTGAAATATGAAATTGGAAAAATTTAGAGAAGTTATAAAACATACCCCTCAGGATACCCGGGAGTATATAGAACTCTCCATGGATATCCTTGATCGTATTCACGAGTTGTTGGAAAAAAAGTTTGAGGGTAAGCAAAAATTGCTTGCTGAAAAAATGGGTAAAAATGAAGCCGAGATATCCAGGTGGCTGTCGGGAGTACAAAATTTTACAATAAAAACAATCACAAAGTTAGAGGCTGCTTTTGAAGAAAAAATTCTATCGGTAAGATCAGAAGATATTGACTCCACGTTTGAGCAGGTAAAGTGCCACTCTAAAACCCAACATGCAAGACTTGTAATTGATAATAAAGGTATTTGCGAAAAATACCAGTCTTTTGAGAGTCTGCACTATAATATCAGAGAAACAAAAAAGAGAAATGGCACATTAATGATATGAGTTCCCCGAATTATGATACTGAATTAATTAAACTGGAGGAAATATCCATTACTGACGCGGGAATTAGCAACAAGACGGACATGACGGTAATTGATAAGGAAAGCCATTATCATGACCTCAATTACAGATTTCAATTTGGAGTTAACCATTCTCAAAAAAAAATACGTGTAACTTTCTCATGCGCTATTGCAACATTTAAGAAGAATGGCGAAAAAGTTGATATAAAGGGGAACTTTAATATCGTCTTTTTCTTTCATATTGATAACCTTGAAGAACTGGTTAAATATGATGATAAAGAAATGCAAGTTGAATCTAACGTACTGTTAAGCCTGTCGAATATCACCTATTCCACATCACGGGGTATCATTTATACCCGTTGCCTGGGAACGATATTTAACAATGTAATCCTCCCGGTACTTTCTACCAAGAAACTGGAAGAAATATTGTGAAAATTTCCAGATTCACGGTTCAACGAGCACAGTATAAAAGATAAAGATACCAATTGCAATACTTCAACGATCCACCGCTCCAATTCTGAAAAACCCTAACAACGCCGCATACATTTCGCGCCCCTTAACATTTGATACCCCTATCGTTATCAAATGAACCCCCCGGTTAACATTTCAACTACTCATTATAAACATATGAGTCACCCCTTGTAACATTGATATTTATACTTTTGATCGCTATGCTTCTGCCGCGGGTCTCATTTCCCGATGGAAGCAAATAAACGATTGAAGACCATGACGACTGCCCGGATCAAACCACGGATAAATTCTCCTGCTTTTCTTGCATTGGCATTAATGCTGCTATTCTCTTCCTGTACCCGGCATACCACATTTACACAACTGGAGGATGGCATTGCCGTGGAAATAAAAGATCCGGCTCCCGGGTCTGCAAAGTGGGTGAGGCTACAGGCCGTTTCCCCGAAGATCATACGGGTTACCGCATCGAACGACAACAAATTTATTGCTGCTAAAAGCCTGATGATAGACAGCACTTTTCATATTGCCGTAAAATGGAGTGCCGAACAAACAGAAAAAGAAGCCCTGCTCAAAACCGGTGAACTGCTTGCTTCGGTATCGTTTGCCACAGGAGAAGTGGTTTTTAAAGACAAGAATGGCAATATTATTCTGCAGGAGAAAACCGGAGGAGGGAAAAAGATCGTACCGGTAACCATTGATGATAAACCATTGTACCGTATCGGCCAGCAATTTGAATCTCCTGCCGGCGAGGCCTTTTACGGACTGGGGCAGCCTCAAACCGGTCAGATCAATTACAAAGACCAGGATGTTGATCTCACCCAGTACAATTCCGTTGTAGCGGTTCCTTTCTTGCTGTCGAGCCGCAATTACGGCTTGTTATGGGATAATTATTCTATTACATATTTTGGAGATGACCGCGAGAAACAGCAGCTATCCGCTTTACAATTGACCGGCAAAGATGGCATCACCAAAGGATTAACGGCAACATACAGCGACAGGAGCGACAGCACACGTATTTATATACAGCGGCAGGAAGATAAAATAGATTACGGGTTCCTTCCATCCTTAAAAAACATACCCGCCGGTTTCCCTATGGAAAAAGGTAAAGTAACCTGGGAGGGATCCATCACAGCGGATACTACAGGAGAGCACAAATTCTATTTATCGGCGTCGGGTTATCTGAAAATATGGATAGACGGTCATTTATTGTTCGATAAATGGCGGGAAGGATGGAATCCCGGGCCCTCACAATTCCGTTACCCGCTTGGCAAAGAGCGGCGCCATAGCTTTAAAGCAGAATGGATACCCGAATCAGCCCAGGCTTTTTTTTCGCTGCAATGGCTTAGCCCTACCCCGGCTGAATTGCACAATAAAATAGCCCTGTCGTCTGAAGCCGCAGAACAAATTGACTATTATTTTATTTATGGCGCCAGTGCCGATGAAGTGATTGGCGGCTACCGGCAGCTAACAGGTAAGGCTACCCTGCTTCCTCAATGGGCTTTGGGTTTCTGGCAAAGCAGGGAGCGCTATAAAACGGAGCAGGAAATTGAAAATACGGTAGCCGAGTTCAGGAAAAGAAAGATCGGGTTGGACAATATCGTATTAGACTGGAGCTACTGGAAGGAAGATGCATGGGGCAGCCAGCAATTCGACAGGGAGCGTTTCCCGGATGCGGCAGGCATGATCAAAAGATTGCATGAACGCTATCATACCCGCTTCATGATCTCCGTTTGGCCCAAATTTTATGAAGGTATTGAAAGCTATAAGATTTTTGACAGGCAGAACTGGCTCTATAAGCAAAATATAAAAGACCAGCAACGCGACTGGATAGGAAAAGGGTATATATCTACTTTTTACGATGCTTTTAACCCTACCGCCCGCATGGGCTTCTGGAAGCTTTTAGACAGCAGCCTTTTCATTAAAGGCGTTGACGCATGGTGGTTAGACGCTACCGAGCCGGATATTTTGTCGAATGCCACAATTAAAAAAAGAAAACAACTGATGCAGCCCTCGGCATCGGGATCTTCCACGCAATACTTTAACGGCTACCCTTTGCAGAGCGCAAAAGGCGTTTATGAAGGGCAGCGTTCTTCACGCCCCGATCAAAGAGTGTTTATCCTCACCCGTTCGGCTTATGCAGGCATGCAGCGCTATGCAGCAGCTACCTGGAGTGGTGATATAGCAGCGCGTTTTGATGAAATGGAGCGGCAAATACCCGCAGGCATCAACTTCTCTTTATCGGGATTGCCTTACTGGACCAATGATATCGGTGGCTTTTTTGTTGAAGACAAATACGACAAGCCCCGGCCCACAGGAAATGCATTGGAAGAATGGCGTGAGCTCAATACCCGCTGGTACCAGTTCGGCGCGTTTTGCCCGCTGTTCCGCTCCCATGGCCAATACCCGTACCGGGAAATATTTAATATTGCCCCTGATGATCACCCTGCTTATAAAAGCATGCTGTATTACAACCGGCTGCGTTACCGCCTCATGCCCTATATCTATTCGGTGGCAGGCAGCACGTTCCATAACAACTATACAATGATGCGCGGGCTGATCATGGATTTTGGCGCCGATGCCAATGTTAAAAATATAGGCGACCAGTATATGTTTGGCCCTGCTTTACTGGTCAACCCGGTATACACCGGTAAAGCCACTTCCCGCCCGGTGTACTTGCCGGCGGGGCAGGGCTGGTACGATCTGTATACAGGCGCCTACAAAACAGGGGGACAACGCATAGCAGCCGATGCTCCCTATGAAAGAATGCCGGTATTTGTAAAGGAAGGTTCTATCATACCTTTTGGCCCGCAGATTGAATTTACCGGTGAAAAACCCGCCAACGATATCACACTGTATGTTTATACCGGTAAGGACGGCAGCTTTACCCTGTACGAAGATGAAGGTATTAATTACAATTATGAAAAAGGCAAATACAGCAATATCCCCATTACCTACAATGAGGCCAACAAAACATTGACCATCGGAAAAAGAGAAGGTGACTTTAAAGGCATGCCGAAGAAGAGGCTGTTCAGAATAGTGTGGATTACGCGAAACAGATCAACAGCACTGGATCTTTCATCGCCGTCGGATACAGCCATAGCTTATAACGGGAACGAGCAAACGATAACAATGAACAGTGTATTTTGAAATTGTATTTTTTTATAAACCAATAATTGCAAGTATATGAAAAGAATCAAAACGATGAGAGAAGCAAAGATCCTTATATGGACGGCTTTCTCATTACTACTGCTTATGCCGGCGGTATATGCCCAGCAGGGCAATACCCGCAAAATTACCGGCACGGTAAAAGATGATGCGGGAAACCCGCTCCCCGGCGTTTCGGTGGAGGTTAAAGACGGTAAAGCCTTAGCGGCTACCAGCAACCTGGGATTGTTTTCAATAGAAGTAGGCAGTGAGGCAAGGGTGCTTATATTCAGTTCGGTGGGGATGGAAAAAAAAGAAGTGGCAATTAGCTCAGCTGATGTGATGGAAGTGACGCTTGAAACATCAACAAAAAAGTTAGATGAGGTAGTGGTCATTGGTTATGGCACGGCAAAGCGTGGTAATCTTACCACCGCCCAAACCTCTGTTTCTGCAAAAGATATAGATAAAACGGTAAATACCACTATCGAACAGGCCATCCAGGGGAGAGCGGCAGGCGTGTATATTACACAAAATTCCGGTCAGCCCGGCGGCGGCATTTCTGTAAACATCCGGGGTGTTAACTCCATTAATGGCAGCAATGAACCGCTGTACGTTATTGACGGCGTTCAGATCGAGGGTGAATCTGTTTCTTTTGGAGCGCAAAGTTCATCTAATCCGCTATCGGGTCTTAATCCTTCCGATATTGAAGATATACAGATATTACAGGGTCCGTCTGCAACAGCGGTATATGGTTCAAGGGCAACCAATGGGGTTATATTAATCACTACCAAACGTGGTAAAGCGGGCAAGCTTCAACTGGCATACGGATTTCAGTATGGCATTCAGCGTCCGCCGCTGCGCCTGGAAGTAATGAATTTGCGTGAGTATGCGCAAATGGTGAAAGAGTTTCACGCTATTGCGGGGGGTGAAACGCCACAGGAATTTTTAGACCCCTCCCTGCTGGGCGACGGTACTGACTGGCAACACGAGTTATTTAAAGACGCCCCTATGGATAAACATACACTCAGCATGAGCGGCGGAAACGAGAAAACCACTTATTATATGTCTGGCGAATACCTTAACCAAAAAGGTGTGGCCTTGGGTTCTGGTTTCAAAAGATACTCTTTCCGGCTGAACCTTGATAATAAACCAAGAGAGTGGATTACCATAGGAGCGAACCTGAACTTTAATCAAACCAATGAAAAACTCACTACAAGCCAGGAAAACGTTATTTCCAATGCGCTGCAGCTAACGCCGCAGGTGCCCGTAAAAAATATTGACGGAACATGGGGTGGCGGCGACCTTACCAATGGAGCCAACCAGTTTGCTCCCGTAAACCCCATTGCTATCGCTAATTTAACCACCAACAATTATGTAAGAAGGCAATTGCTGGGGGGCTTAAACCTGGGCATAAAAATTACAAACGATCTTACATTCAGAAGTTCCTTTAACGCCAATGTGGGTTATTCAAATTCTGCATATTATGTACCCACTTATTCCATTGGCTGGGCTATTAATCCAACCGCCTCCTTAACGAACGGATCAGGTGTAAATACTTACTGGAACTGGAACCAGTTGCTGGAGTATAATAAAAGCCTGGGGAAGCATAGCATTAACGCAATGGTGAGCCACGAAGCGCAGGCTTCTACCTGGAAAAATGTTGGTGCTTCCAGAACGGGTTTCCTTACCAACGACATCCTTGATCTTGCTGCCGGTGATGAAACCACTTCGGGCACGTCTGGCGGATCGGGGCAATGGGGTATGGAATCGTACCTGGGAAGGATCAATTATAACTATGACAACCGTTATATTGTTGTAGGCTCGCTGAGAAGAGACGGCTCGGCAAACTTTGGACCTGACAATAAATGGGGGCTTTTCCCATCTTTATCGGCAGCATGGAGAGTTTCGCAGGAAGCATTTTTCCAGGTACCTTTTATCAGTGAACTCAAATTCAGGTTTGAAACGGGTACCACCGGAAACCAGGGTGGCGGCGCTTATATTTATTCTCCCATGTTAACTGGCGCTACACCCACAGGTACAGGATTCTTACCCGGCCGTTACAAAAACCCGGGCATACAATGGGAAGAAACCCAAACCAATAACTTTGGTGTAAACCTGGGATTGTTTAATAACCGCGTTAATTTTGAATTTGATTATTATATAAAAAATACAGATAATCTTCTTCTTGAAAACCCCTTGCCCTGGTATATGGGCACTAATGGAACCGGAGCAGTGGGTTCTCCGCAGGTAAATATCGGTTCCCTGCAAAACAAAGGATGGGGGCTTACGATCAATACCATCAACATCAATAATAAAAACTTCAAGTGGGAATCCAACCTGAATCTTTCGGCTTTTAAAACAAAGATCAAAAAATTCAACTCCGAAGCTGCATTAATTGATCGCACATCGTGGTGGTTAAACGACTGGACCCAGCGTTCAGTAGTAGGCCAGGCACCCTGGTTATTTCGTGGATATATAGAAGAAGGATTATTTACATCAATAGATGAAATTGAAAAAAATCCGGTTCCGGTGGACAACAATGGAGACAGGCTTCCTGTAGATGAAGCAAACGGGTTGTGGGTAGGCGATGTAAAGTTTAAGGATATCAGCGGCCCGGATGGAGTTCCGGACGGCATTATAGATGTAAATGATCAAACCTTTATAGGTAATCCCTGGCCCAAATTATTCGCAGGCTTTACCAACAGCTTTACTTACAAAGAATTCAGTCTTAGTATTCTTATTACCAGTACTTATGGTAATGATATTTACAACTACCTGGCAAGAGTAAATTCAAATCCCAATAATATAAATTTAAGCCGCAACCTGCTGATAGGTGCAATGCAATATGCAAGGCCCAATACCAAAGATGGTCAGGTAATGCTTGATAATCCTGAGACTACTGTTCCAAGGATATCTTATGGCCCCAATGGCAATTATACCAATATTACCAACAAATGGGTGGAAGACGGATCATTTATACGGTTAAAGAATATTTCGATATCCTATAATTTTCCGCAGGATATATTCTCCGGTAAAACCCTCGTAAAAGACGCAAGGGTATCTGTAGGTATTCAAAACGTGGCAACAATAACAGGATATAAAGGCTTTGACCCCGAAGTAGGCGCTTATGTAGGAAGAGACGCCAGCGCCAGCAACCAGGCTATTGGATTGGATTACGGACGTTATCCACTTACGCCTATTTATACATTCAGCGTTGGTATAAACTTTTAAAATTACAGCAATGAAAAATTATAAACATACACTCATCTGGACTGCAGCACTGTTTCTCGTTCTTATATTTTCAGGCTGCTCAAAATCATTTCTCGAAAAACCACCGATAGATGCCATCGTGGATGCCAATTTTTATCAAACAGATGACCAGGTACTGGCCGCTACCGCATTATTATACAGCAAAGTGTGGTTCGACTATAACGATAAGGCATCTTATAACCTGGGTGACTTTCGTGCAGGCACCGCGTATTCTGCATGGAACGACAGGGGAAATGTATTGTTCAACACCACAGGAGCTACTCCTGAAAATGGTGCTTCATGGCGTTCTTTTTTTATTGTGGTAGGTCAATCTAACCTGGCTATTCAAAACATCAATACCTATGCAGGAGCGGATGTTTCACCGGAAATAAAAAAGCTCGCTATTGCTGAAGCCAGGTTTATGCGGGCACTGGCTTACCGGTTTCTTGTTATGAACTGGGGTGAAGTACCTATCATTGAAAATAACCTTACCCTGCTTTCCGACACCAGCGTGAGCAAAAATACCGTATCAAGTGTGTGGAAGTTCATTACTGATGAAATGCATGCGGTTGCACAGGATTTACCTGAAACTCCGGTTCGTGAAGGAAGGCTCACCAAATGGTCGGCCGAAGCCATGCTTGCCCGGTTTTATCTTACCCGTGCCGGTGTGGAATCAGGCGGCTCCGGAACCAGGAACCAGGTATTTTTAGACAGTGCAAGATATTTTGCAGAAGATGTAATCCTAAATAGCGGGGCTTCCTTATTGAAAAATTATGGCGATTTATTTCTATTCCCATACGACAATAACCCGGAATCGCTGTTTTCATTACAATGGGTCTATTCAGGCCCGAATGCATGGGGAACTCAGAACTCTACACCTGCTTATCTTGCCTACAGCCCGGATATAGCGAATGGCGACGGATGGGGTGGCGACAAAGGCGCTACGTGGTGGATGATCAGCCAGTACGATGGCATAACCGCTATGCCGGAGGGTACTTTAAAAGGCAGAACACTTGATCAGCGGTTAAAGGCTACCTTCATGTTGCCGGGCGCATCCTATCCCGAAATAACACAAGCCATTCCGGGTGGTAAGCAGAAGCTTATCTATCCGTTTACGGGAACCGATAATAATTTCCTCGCTATCAAAAAATATGTAACGGGCAAAGCCGAAGATGTAGGCGGACAGGCGGCAAGCCAGCGCTACGGTCATGATACCTATATGATGCGCCTTGCGGAATTGTACCTGATATACGCAGAAGCAGTACTTGGAGACAATACTTCAACCAATGATACCAAAGCTTTGGAATATTTTAATAAAGTGCACATGAGAGCAGGATTGCCCGAATACAATCAGCCGTTAACTTTCGATGCTATACAAAAAGAAAGATTTATTGAATTTGCAATGGAGGGAATGGGCTGGTACGACCTGGTATCACTGCATTACTATAATCCGAATAAAGCTTATGCCATTTTAAACACACAAGACAGGGGCTTGTTCTTTTCGGAACCGGACCAAATGCCGGATCCCACATCGTGGACATTTACCAAAACAGAATGGGCTACAACAGAAAGAACGATCAATGCCAATTCGGGAAATTTCCTGCTACCCATTCCGGATGCGGAACTGAGCCAGGCGCCAAACCTGCAGAAGCCTGCCGTAGATTATTATAGTAAATAAACACTAAACTCAAATTATTTACAAATGAAAACAATACAATCCATATTATTTCTTTCTGCAGCAATAGCTATAACAGGCATATACACATCCTGCAAGAAAGAAAGCCTTCCCAACAACGGCGAGCCGCAGATCAGGTATGTGCGCATCACCGCCCCCGAGTCGGCCGATTCATTGCTTGTAGGCGCCTATCAAAGCAACCTGATCGCTATAATAGGTGAAAACCTGCAGGATGCGCAGGAAATATGGTTCAACGACCAAAAAGCATCTTTAACACCTACTTATATTACCAGCACAACTATCCTGGTAAGCGTTCCCGCCGAAATTCCAAAAGAAATCAGCAACACACTCAAAATTCTGTTTTCTAATGGAAAAACGCTGGAGCACCATTTCAAAGTGGAGATCAGCGAACCCCTGGTATCCGCTATGAACAGTGAATATGTACTTACGGGAAACGTGGCAACCATCAGAGGCGATTATTTTTATGAGCCGCTTACTGTAACCTTTACGGGCAATGTGCAGGGCGAACTGGTTTCGGTAGAGGATAAAGTCATACGCGTAATAGTTCCCGAAGGAGCAGAGCCCGGGCCTGTTACCGTAACTACCAACTTTGGAGTTACCAGCTCTGATTTCTGGTTCAGGGACAACAGGAATATATTTATCAGCAGCGATCCTTTTACAGGCTGGTGGAATGCATCCTTTGTAGTGGAGACGCCGGGGCCCGATGACCCTCCGGCCATCAATGGCAATTACATCCGGGTAAAAAGAGACATTGGCGGATGGAACTGGCTGGAAGTAGCCGGCGGACCTCCTGATGCCATGGGGGACATCAGCAAAAATATTCCTGACGAAGCCATACTTAAACCTGAAGACTACAACCTGAAGTTTGAAGTAAATACATTAAAGCCTTACAATAATAACATGATAAAAATAAATGCGGGGTTGAGTAAAGACTTTAATAACGACCAGTACCTGTGGGCTCCTCCTTACGACACAAAAGGCGAATGGCAAACCGTGGTGATCCCTTTTAATGAAATAGCAACGAGTTATGGGGAAAGTTTATCGGTTAGCGCCAATGGATATTATACCCGGATATTGTTTCATGGCGGCGGCGATCTTGACTGCGATATGTGCTTTGACAATTTCAGGATAGTACCCAAAGTGCTTAAGAAATAAATATTATACAAAGAATACAAAATAATTATGAAAATAATATTTAACACACGCCTGCTTTTATTGATATGCCTTACTGTATCAATAGGAATCACGGCGTCATGCAAAAAGGACAAAGCCACTAATACCGGCAAAGTTGAACTGCTGAGCTTTGGCCCTGCCGGTGTGCAGCATGGAGATACCATCAGCTTTATTGGAAATAACCTGAACAAGGTTACAGCCATAGAACTGACCGGCGTTAGTATTCCACAATCATCCTTTATACAACAAACCTCCGTCCTTATCAAGATTCTGGTGCCGGAGGAAGCGGAACGGGGACCGGCAACGCTCAAAACACCTGAAGGAGACGTAACATCAATAACATCAATAGATTTTGATGTGCCTGTTGCCATCACCTCCTTTACAACAACGGCACGGCCCGGCGAAAACATTACCATTACCGGCACTTACCTGAACTGGATATCATCAATAACATTTGGCAAAGACGTGGTAGTTACTGAATTTGTAACCCGGTCATTAACAGAACTGGTAGTTACAGTACCTGCTGACGCTCAAACAGGCACTTTAATAATTTCAACGGGAGGAACCGAACCGCTCACAATTGAAACA
Source organism: Agriterribacter sp. (assembly GCF_035444585.1). Taxonomy (GTDB): domain Bacteria; phylum Bacteroidota; class Bacteroidia; order Chitinophagales; family Chitinophagaceae; genus Agriterribacter. Next base: position 6,928 of record NZ_DAOMOZ010000072.1, on the reverse strand, counting down.
GAGGAAGAACTGGAAGTGGCCCTGCCGGCTATACATGACTTCTCGCCTAACCCCGCCGAACGCGGCAGCAATATTACCATCAGGGGTACAAACCTTGATCTTACAATGGGTGTACTGTTTAAAGGATCAACAGCGCCTGTTACTGCATTTGTAAGCCAGTCGGCAACCGAACTGGTGGTTACCATCCCGGAGGATGCAAATAAAGGCAAGATCACTTTACTGGCCCATTCATTAGTTGCCGTAGAATCGGATGATGCGCTGGAACTGGTTGGAGACCTGCCTCCATTAGCACCTTTAGGATTGGTTTTTTATGACGATGTGCTTGAAAACGGCTGGCAAAAATGGGGCGGCTGGGGAGGCGGCGCCGTGGATATGGACAACAGTGATAACGTAAGGGATGGCGACAAAGCCATTAAAGTAACGTTTGCCAATGACTGGGGCGGTGCTTTGCAGTTAGGCGGTGGTAATTCGTCAACTACAGGATACACCAATGTAGTGTTTTCCATCTTTGGCACAAACGGTACGGAAGGCAAACAACTGAATGTACTGGTAGCCGGTAAAGAAAAAGTTATTACGATTGTTGAAGGAGAATGGACGGAATATAATGTTCCGTTAACAGATTATGAGAGTCCTGCAACAATAAATGAATTTACCCTGCAGGACAGAGGCTTTGCCGGAACGATTTATATAGATCATATTGGCTTAAAATAATATTTCGATTCTGTTACTTGCAATCATGCGGGGCCCGTCGCCAACAAGTTGACACAGTTGTGTGACCGGGCTCTTTTATTTCATGACCGGACAATATACGGCACCTGCTGTTGCAGGTATGCTTATTGTTACATTATATGAACCCAAAAGAAAATAAAGTATCATGCCGCTGAATAAAAAACCGGGTTGGATTGCTGTTTTGTCCGTGCTGTTTTGCATCGCATTACTTTCCTGTAAAAAAACCAAAACTCCTGCACCCGATCCTGTTCCCTCAACCGATACACCGGTAGTGGTTCAACCGGTAACGGATCCGCCCGTAGCTGCAACCATGGGATTTTTTGCAGATGACTGGCAGGCTAAAACTTTTGCAGCGCCTGCCTATACCGAAGCCACACCCGTTACAGCGGCTACCAGTAATACAGTAACCGTGGACGCTTCGTCCATCATTACCAAAATACCCCTTTCTCTCTTCGGGCATAACGCCAATACCTGGATGACGCCTATGGTAACGGAACCGCTGTTCATGGAGCATATCACCAACCTGCACCCGCATATCATTCGTTGGCCGGCCGGCAGCGGCAGTGATGTATATTTCTGGAACCAGCCGGAGGGTGCTGTTCCGCCGGATGCTCCCCAACAGATAATGGACAAAGACGGCATACTGAAAGAACCGGGATACTGGTACGGCAGAAGCAACAACAACTGGAGCGCCAGCCTCGATAACTATTATGCCATGCTGCAGCAAAGCGGCAACCGCGGAATGATCACCGTTAACTACGGCTATGCACGCTATGGAACAAGTGATGATCCCGTTGCGGCAGCGGCTCATCTTGCCGCCGACTGGGTACGCTATGACAATGGGCGTACGCAATACTGGGAGATCGGTAACGAAAATTACGGCGACTGGGAATGGGGATACCGTATAGATCTCAGCGCAAACAAAGACGGGCAGCCTGAATATATAACCGGTAAATTATACGCGCAGCATTTTAAGGTGTTTATTGATTCCATGCAAAAAGCTGCAGCGGAAATTGGTAAAAAGATTTATATAGGCGCAACACTGGTAGAATCACCTTCCGAAGCATGGCAAACCAACACGGTAAAAACATGGAACAGCAGCATGCTCCCGGAGTTGGATGATAAGCATGATTTTTATGTGGTGCACAATTATTTTACGCCCTACAACAGCAACTCCAATGCAGCCGTAGTGCTGAATGCGGCGTATACCGTTCCTGCCCAAATGATGGATTTTATATCGCAAACCCTGCAAACGGCAGGAGCGCCGGTGAAGCCGGTTGCATTGACCGAATGGAATATGTGGGCCGGCGGCTCCAAACAACAGGTGTCGAACACCAGTGGTGTTTTTGCTTTACTGGTTGTGGGAGAAGCATTGAAAAACAAATATGGTATGGCTGCCCGCTGGGATCTGCTCAACGGGTGGAGCAATGGCGATGATCACGGACTTTTCAGCGATGGTAACGAACCGGGTATTCCCAAATGGACGCCCCGGCCTTCGTTTTATTATATGTATTTCTTTCAAAAAATGCTGGGCGACCGGCTTATACCGGTAAGTGTAAAAAATACTGCAGCTATTGTGCCATACGCTTCTACCTATAGCTCCGGGCAGGTAAACCTCACGTTGATCAATACTTCCGCATCGCCGGTTACAGCAGAAGTGAAAATAAATAATTTTAACCCCGGCAACAGGTTTTACTGGTACAGCCTCGAAGGCAGCAACGACAATGGTGAATTTTCAAGAAAAGTTTTGGTCAACGGCAGCGGGCCGGAACTGGAGGCCGGCGGCCCGTCCGACTATACCACCCTGAAAGCCTATTCTGCAACAACATTGAATGGTATTAAAATTATTGTACCGCCATTAGGCGCGGTATGTATGGTAATAGATAAAAACAAAAAATAGCATTAGTCATCTAAGCCGTGAATTACTTTGTAAATAGTAGCTATGTTTCAACCATCGCTACGATCCTGTTTGCTACAATTCAGCATCGTAATTTGCGCATTGCCACATCCGATAGTATTTTAAAAAAACAGTTTTGATTAGACACTTAGACCATATGCCTGCAATAGACTTTTTACTGTTGAAGTCACAGTAGTACAACAGCTATATCAGGGAACAAGCACGAAAACGGGCAGTAATCGTTTTCGTGTGCCCGCCCGAACGATGTTCAGTCGGGCGGGCCTTTTTTTTGTTTCTTTTTTGGGCAAGCAAAAAAGAAAGAAGTAATACGACCTTTAAATCCTCATCCTTTTAGAAAAAATATAATAACCATCATCACTTTAGCAAAGGTTGCATTTATATTTTCAACTTATGTATCTGATCTTAAAATAAAGTTTATGGCAAGAACAGCAGCAACACTCCTTTTTGTAATGGTATGGCTTTCTTTTTTACAGGCTCAGCCTTCAACCAATATTCAACTCAACCAGGCGGGGTTTTATACGCATGCGCCCAAAATAGCAGTGGTTACAAGTCCTGCTCAGTCCGGTATATTTTATTTGCTGTCTGCTGATAAAAAAGATACATTGTACAAAGGAATACTGTCGGCACCTGAAAATTCTGCTTACTCCTCCACTGCAACAAGCATTGCCGACTTTTCGGCGTTCAGCGCTGCCGGCGTGTATATATTGTTTGTGCCGGATGCAGGCTATTCCTATCCTTTCAACATCAGTAACGACATTCATCGTGCACTAAGTGCGGCATCCCTGAAGAGCTATTATTACCAGCGGATGTCAATGCCCATACTGCCGCAATATGCAGGAAAATGGGCAAGAGCCGGTGGTCATCCCGATAAAGAGGTGCTCATCCATCCTTCTGCAGCTTCCGGTAAGCGGCCAGCCCATACCGTTATATCATCTCCCGGTGGCTGGTACGACGCAGGCGATTATAATAAGTATATCGTTAACTCGGGCATTACCATGGGCACGCTGCTTACGGCTTATGAAGATTTCCCGCTTTATTTTGATACCCTTCAAACAAATATTCCCGAAACCGGTAACGGCCTCCCTGATATTATTAACGAGACCCTGTACAACCTGCGCTGGATGCTTACTATGCAGGATCCCAATGATGGCGGGGTATACCACAAATGCACCAATGCCGCTTTCGACAAAATGATCATGCCTGCCGGTTGCCATAACCCACGGTATGTGGTGCAAAAATCTACAGCCGCGGCCCTTGATTTTGCTGCGGTAATGGCACAGGCATCGAGAATACTTGTGAGCTTCAAAAAACAACTGCCGGGGTTAAACGACAGTTGCCTGCATGCCGCGCAATATGCCTGGCACTGGGCGAAGCAAAACCCGGCTGTATTGTACGATCAACGGGCAATGAACGCCTTATACCAGCCCGCTGTTACAACAGGCGCCTACGGCGACAATAATATAAAGGATGAATGGTTTTGGGCCGCGTGCGAATTACTGGCAACCACAGGAAAAGAAGCATATATTCAGGAGATACTGCACTACCGGCCTGCCGTTGCTGCCATTCCTTCATGGAACAATGTGGCTGCGCTGGGGTCATATACCCTTCTCCGTTATAAAAATACATTATCAAAATACCGGCAGCTTAACCTGCCTGCCATAGAGCAGCAGGTAATTGATCTTGCCGGTTCACTTGTTGGCAATGGCGGCAACAGGGCATTCCGCACCATCATGGGACAAAGCAAAAAAGACTTTATATGGGGCAGCAACGCTGTGGCAATGAACCAGGGTATTGTGCTTATTAATGCTTACCTGCTTACAAAAGATAAACATTATATAGCTGCCGCCCTGACCAATGCGGATTATATCATGGGTCGAAATGCCACCGGCTTCTGCTTTGTAACGGGTATGGGCAGTCGCTCGCCAGTGCACATACACCATCGCCTGTCTGTAGCCGATGGCATAACGCAACCCATACCCGGCTTGCTTGCCGGCGGGCCTAACCCCGGTATGCAGGACAAATGCAAATACGTTTTTACAGAACCCGAAACGGCTTATACGGATACAGACTGTTCCTATGCCTCCAATGAAACGGCCATTAACTGGAATGCCCCGCTGGTATATGTTTCGGGTGCGCTGGAAGCATTGCAGTATGAGTTAGCGTATTCTGTGCGAAAGTGAATTGAGGATGCTTTGTGCTTTGATGCAGCTTTTGCATTGCTGTAACTTCAACAGCAGGAAGTCTATTGAAAGTGTTTGTTTCAACCAACCGGAACCGTTAGAAGAACGGGAGCAGCATCAGCTTCAGGAATAAAAAAGCGAATAGCCATTAAAATGTTAATTACCCGAAGGCCATATTACAACAATATATCACACTGCATATCTTGCAGGTACAATGATAAAGGTTGTATTATCTTTTACCTGTGTTCTTTTCTGGAGCAATGCTGCTTTTACACAAACGCATTTAAGGGGCAGGGTGTCAGACAAATGGTACGACAGGGTGATCATGGCAGCTACCATAAAAAATCTGCTTCAATGCTGTTCGTCCTGATAAACTTATTACCTTAATGCCCTGTATTTTTAAAACGGCAACAGTATGAACAAATATTTTTCTTCTCTATGGAGCATATCTTTTTTAATTATTGTATTGATGTCTTGTAACGAATCCCAGCCGGAGAAGGCAGTTGAATATGCAAAAGGCAGCTATGGCTATGATGCCGCTTTTTTAAAAGAACATCTTGATAATACTATAGAATTATGGAATGAAGCGGGCGCCAGGGTATTGCTTACAGCCGATTACCAGGGAAGAGTAATGACCAGCACTGCCAGCGGCGATTCGGGCAACAGCGCCGGCTGGATCAATTACGACCTGGTCGCTTCCGGAAAATTCAAAGACCAGTTTAATCCTGTAGGCGGGGAAGAGCGGTTATGGATCGGTCCCGAAGGCGGACAGTATTCCTTTTATTTTAAAAAAGGAGACTCTTTCCACATTAAAAACTGGCAGGTGCCGCCCATAATTGATACGGTGGCTTACCAGGTAACGCATTCAGACAGCACAAGCGTTGAATTTTCACAGAAAGCCGTTGTTACCAATTACAGCGGAGCCCAATTCAATATTTTCATCAACAGGAATGTTCGTCTGCTGGATGAAGCGGCGCTGAACAGCCGCTTACAAACCAATGTTCCGGGCGATGTGCAATGGGTTGCCTATGAAACAGAGAACATCATAAAGAACATGGGCGAAAACGCCTGGAAAAAAGAAAGCGGACTGTTGTCCATCTGGCTGCTGGGCATGTTTACGCCTTCCGAAGAAACGGTAGCCATTGTTCCTTTCCGCAACCGTAAAGATGTTAAAAACTTCATTACCGATAATTACTTCGGGCAAATTCCATTTGACAGGCTCACCATGAAAGACAGTGTGCTGTTATTGAAATGTGATGGAAAGCACCGGAGCAAGCTGGGCCTGTCGCCCATGATTGCCAAGCCTCTTGCCGGCAGCTTCGATTTTAAAAGAAACATGCTGACCGTTATCTTTTTTGATATTGATCCCGATGGCGATTATGTAAACTCCAAATGGGAATTGCAAAAACAACCGTACAAAGGCGATGTGGTGAATGCGTACAACGACGGACCCCTGGAAGACGGCTCACAGTTAGGACCCTTTTATGAACTGGAATCTTCTTCTGCCGCCAAACCGCTGCAACCCGGGGAAACGCAGATATACCGGCAAGCCACCTGCCATTTTGAAGGTGATTACACGGTATTAAAAGCGCTTGCACAACAACTCCTGGGGATTGACCTTGATAGTGCTAAAATGAGATGAACAGATTTACTATTCACTACTCACTACTCACTTTTCACTTTTCACTACCGGTCAGTATACATACCGCACAACCGTCTCTTATGTTATAAAATATTATTCAAATGAAATTGTATAAAACACAAAACGGAACTGTACTGGAGCACGATGACGGATATTATATATCGGGCTCGGCCTTTGATACGCTGATCAACCGGAATAACCTTTACGAATACCTGCTGCATTCACTGGCAAAGTTTCCCAGGCTGTCGCAGGAAGAAGTAGCGGTGTTTTTAACACGCCCGCTTTTGGCGCCTGTCGGAAGTCAGGAAGTATGGGCCGCGGGCGTGACGTACCTGCGCAGCCGTGATGCGCGTATGGAAGAATCAAAAGAATCGGGCGGAGCTACTTTTTATGACAAAGTTTACGAAGCCGAAAGACCGGAATTGTTCTTCAAATCGCTTCCCCACCGTGTTGCCGGCC
>NZ_DAOMOZ010000071.1:0-20572 GCF_035444585.1 Agriterribacter sp. | reverse complement strand
ATTCATTCAGACACTGAAGAATATCTGGACTATTGAAGAACTGAGAGACAAGATACTGGTAACCTTGCTGCTGCTATTGATATATCGTTTTGGCACACACATCGTTTTACCGGGTATTGACCCCAATAAGCTTTCCGAGTTTTCACATAAAGCCAGCCAGGGCCTGCTGGGATTGTTTGATACTTTTGCAGGGGGTGCTTTTTCAAATGCCTCTATCCTCGCTTTGGGTATCATGCCTTATATTTCTGCTTCAATTTTCATGCAGCTGATGACCATCCTGGTTCCTAAAATGCAGAAAATACAGAAAGAGGGAGACACAGGAAGGAAAAAGATCAATCAGTGGACCCGCTATCTTACCGCTGCGGTAACTTTATTACAGGCGGGTACTTTTGTGGCATATCTTACCAATCAAAACCGCGATGCCCTTATTGAATCCTATCAGCCTTATTTTTGGATATCAACAGTGGTGCTCCTTACTTCAGGTACTTTATTTGTGATGTGGCTGGGAGAAAAAATTCAGGACAAAGGCCTGGGCAACGGTACCTCCATTATTATCATGGTGGGAATTTTGGCAAGATTGCCCGAAGGATTGTTCCAGGAATTTGCTGCGAAACAGGTAAAAGGTGGTGGAGGACTGATCTTCTTCCTTGTTGAGATTGCGGTATTGATAACCGTTATACTCGGACTTGTTATTCTGGTACAGGGGGTAAGGAAGATCCCCATCAATTATGCAAAACAAATAGTGGGCAACAGGCAATTCACCGGGGCAAGGCAGTTTCTTCCCCTGAAAGTGAACGCTGCCGGTGTAATGCCTATCATCTTTGCACAGGCCATTATGTTCCTGCCCACACTTATTTCTTTTTCTTCATTTGAGAGCGGGCAGGGTATCGCCAGGATCTTTTCTGATCCGAGCAATGCCTGGTATATGGTGGTGTATGGCGTAATGGTAATTGCATTTACTTTTTTGTATACGGCATTGATATTTAATCCTAAACAGGTATCCGACAGCTTAAAGCAAAGCAACGGGTTCATCCCGGGCGTTAAGCCGGGGCAGCCAACTGCCGATTATATCGGGCAGATCATGGACAGGATTACTTTGCCCGGCGCATTTTTCCTTGCCATTGCAGGTATATTGCCGGGGCTTGTTCAAAGAACAGGTGTAACGCCCTTGTTTGCTTCGTTTTATGGTGGCACTTCCCTTCTTATTATGGTTGCTGTAATATTGGATACCTTACAGCAAATTGAAACACATTTGCTCATGCGGCAGTATGATGGATTGATGAAAAGTGGTCGCATCCAGGGAAGGCAAACCACTTCACCCGTTTCGATATAAAGATGGTTTATTATAAAACGAATGATGAGATCGGGTTAATCCGTAAAAGTTGTTTATTGGTTAGCGCCACGCTGGCAACGGTGGCAAAATTTTTAAAGCCCGGTGTTACTACTTTACAGGCCGATATATTAGCAGAGCAATTCATCCGCGATAACGGAGCTGTTCCTTCTTTTAAAAATTACAAAGGTTTTCCCTTTGCCTGTTGTATTTCGGTAAATGATGCCGTTGTACACGGCTTTCCCAATAATGCAGTATTGAAGGAAGGTGATATTGTATCGGTGGATGTGGGAGTATTTATGAATGGGTATCATGGCGACAGCGCTTATACCTTTGCTTTAGGTACGCTTACGGATGATACAAGGAACTTGCTCAGGATTACAAAAGAATCTTTATATAAAGGTGTGGAAAAAGCAATTGCCGGCAACAGGGTGGGCGATATATCTTTTGCTGTTCAGGAACATACAGAAAGAAGGCACGGTTATGGAGTGGTTCGCGAGTTGGTGGGGCATGGGTTGGGCAGGCAGTTGCACGAAGATCCGCAGGTGCCCAATTATGGCAAAAGAGGAACCGGTTTAAAAATGAAGGAAGGACTGGTAATCGCTATTGAGCCCATGATCAACATGGGTAAAAAAGAGGTGTATTACGACGAAGACGGCTGGACGGTGAAAACAAAAGATGGTAAACCTGCCGCACATTACGAACATACGGTTTGTGTGCGGAAGAACAAACCGGATATATTATCTTCTTTTTCAGAAATAGAGACCAATGAAAAGGCGAACGGGTACCTGGATGCTTCTTATTATTAGCTTCCGCGCCGGTTTATTAATTCCAGTATATAGTTTCTCTCCAAAGGCTTCAGGGCAAGGTAGTTTTTAATTTTCGTTGTTTGCACCCAAAATTTTGTGCTGCACCACCCCGTGAGCGGAATGATAAGTATCCATGACCAAAAAGGCGCCGGCGTAAAATAATTCAGCAATACCGAGGCAAGCAATATATATAAGGGATAGATCATGGTGAGCAGCCCAAACAGCAACGCATCAAAAAAAATCGTTCCCTTTGTTTTTATCCGGCAAAAAGTACGCATGGGAAAATAAAACAGGCTGTTAAGCACAAGTCCTGCCAATGCAGGTATGCACAACAGAACTGCTATAGCATAGCTTTTACAATAATCAATATAATGCAACGGTAAAAAGTATCTTTTTAGTTTTTGATGCACGGGCGACTCAAAATCCTGTGCTGATAAAAGACCGGCCTGGTAATGAATGTACCTGACCAGGTTATTGCAGTTATGCTTAAGCGTTATATTGGCAACAATGGCTTGCCATACGTTTTTGACTTTTTCTTTATTGGTTTCCAGGGCCGGAACTAGCGAATAGAATTGCTGAAGCAGTTGTGCATTGAACTCGTGCTTCCACGCGCCGGTATGTTCATCGTATGGGAGCTTCCCGGGATAAAATATTTCCCCTGTCTGTATAATAAGTGTTTTAGCCGGGTGCTCATAATCGCTATAGGTTAACCCAACAGGCACTACCTGGAGTGTATGCCTGAGCTCCCGGTCATGGAGCGCATGGTGTACAATTTTTGCCGTACCGCTTTTTAAAGGCTTAAGCTTCCATTCGTGCACGGTAATGCCTTCCGAAAAAATAATAATGATCCCCTTGTTTTTCAATATGTTCCTGCAAAGGTCAAAGCTGCTGAAGTTGTCTCTTAACTTTTCTTTTTCTTCCGATGCCCTGTAAACCGGTATACCGTTTAAAAATTTTAATAGTAAACGAAAAACAGGCTTGTTGAACATATCGCTCCTGATCATAAAATGTACGGGTTGTTTGCATTCGCAGCCGATAACAACGGCGTCGAGCATGGAATTGGGATGATTGGAAGCAATAATGGCAGGGCCCTTTAATGTATGCAGCGGGAAACCACACCTGATCTTTCTTCTGAAAAAGAACAATAAACTGCAATGGGCAAGCAATTTTATGCAATAGTAAAACAAAGTAGCCTTAGCTTTAATTTTGGGAATTGATCAGGTTAAATTAAGTAAAAATAAATGAAGCAAAAGCAATTGGCGGTAATTGGCGGCGGAGCAGCAGGTTTTTTTGCTGCTGTTAATGCGGCAAAGATGAACCCTGCATTAAAAGTGATCTTGCTGGAAAAGAGCAATAAATTATTGTCGAAGGTGAGCGTAAGCGGCGGAGGCAGGTGCAATGTTACCCATCATTGCTTTGAAATAGGGGAGATGATAAAAGGCTATCCCCGCGGCGCTCATTTTTTAAAAAAAGCATTCCATCATTTTTTTACAACCGATACGATCAGGTGGTTTGAAGAAAGAGGGGTAGCGCTGAAAGCAGAAAGCGACGGTAGAATATTCCCCGTCTCCAACCGTTCGGAAACCATCATTGCATGTTTGCTCAAAGAAGCCGGTCGCTATGGGGTAGACATACGCATGAATGCCGGAGTGAAGGAAATTAAAATGAATGAAGAACAGGTGCCTCGCACAGGAGATAAAAGATTCAATATCTGTTTTTCGGATTCCGGATCTTTGGATGCAGATTTTGTATGCGTGGCCTGCGGAGGCTTTCCCAGGCTTTCTCAATACAACTGGCTGCAATCCGCAGCGCACCATATTGAATCACCCGTACCTTCCTTATTTACTTTTAATATGCCCAGCAATGCCATCACCGGTTTAATGGGCGTAAGCGTGGAAAAGACCGTTGCTAAAATTGCCGGAACAAAATTAATGGCTGAAGGTCCGTTGCTGATCACCCACTGGGGTATGAGCGGTCCCTGCATACTGCGCCTCAGCGCCTGGGGTGCAAAAGAGCTGGCAGCAAAGGAGTATCATTTCACGCTTCTTGTAAATTGGGTACCCGCATTCCCGGAACAGGAGCTGCGCAAAATGTGGCCGGCATGGCGGCAACAATATGGCGCCGGTAAAATATATCTCCATCATCCCTTTGCATTGCCTGCCCGGTTATGGCATTACCTGCTTCAGCAAAGTAATATTACTGAAACCCTACGCTGGAGTGAGTTGCTGTCTGCACAGCAAAATACATTGATACAATTGCTTACCGCTGCACCTTTTGAAGTAAAAGGGAAAACCACTTTTAAAGAAGAATTTGTTACCTGTGGTGGAATAAACCTGTCGGAGATAGACGTAAATACCATGCAAAGTAAAAAACATCCGGGGTTATTCTTTGCCGGCGAGATAATGAACGTTGATGGCATTACGGGCGGCTTTAATTTTCAACATGCATGGACAAGCGGGTGGATCGCTGCCAGTGCAATTGCCCGGATGGCGGGAACCTGATCTATAAGGAAGATTTACGATTCTAACCGGCAGATAATCATTTTCTATTAATTTCCTGAGAGCGCATTTCAAATTAATGAAACAGGCGAGTATCTGAAAAATATGGAATATACTCGCTTCGGTTGGGCTTCATTGCTATTGTAGACGCTGCTATGATTCGCTTATCGTCAACGATAATAAGTTGGTAATGTAGTTGAAGTGACAGTAGCACCAAAGCTAAATCAGGGCTCCTTCCCGAAAACGGGACCTAATCGTTTTCGGGTGCCTGCCCGATCTGAAGATCTTTCAGGCGGGGCTTTTGGTTACTTTTTCCACAAAAAGTAACAGAAGGAAAAACAAAAAAGTAGGGCATATCATTTTCGCCGGTGGAGGTACTAAGATGGAATGCAGAAATTCATTGGAGTCATAAAATAAATTCCTGGTAGTTTTCTTTTGAAATATTTACGCAATAATTGTTTTAGGCATTGCGTTTCATCCGCTCTGTAATCATGAAATTTTCCCACAAAGTGCCTGTATCATTCTGATCCTTGATGTTTTTCAGAATTTCCAATTCTAACTGACGGACGATCATTTTCATGAATTTTGCGATTATTATCGCAAAAGTTTTAATTTGATGAAAATGTATATGGGGCCGTTAAAAGAGAAACAGTATGTTGTTTACTATAGCTTTACCTGTTCTTTTTTCTTCCCGGGGAAGGTAATATATCTAATTTTCCTTCCCGTACCGGTCGTTCAACAGGCGCCTGGCCATCCTGCAGCTTAAATGTAAATACCTTATCTATATGCACCCATTTGCCGTTTTCCCATTTAAATCCTTCATAATCTCCATCGGGTATATAGGTATATTTTTTTTCCGGTTGATTATTTTCCGGAATGAGATGATCAAATATAATAATGTCCAGTTCTTTATCGTACTTTATACTGCCATTGCCCTCTTTTTTATACTCAATTGAAAACCTCGACTGAACAGGCTTTGGCAGGCTGTCCTCCTCAAAACTAAAAAACGGTCCGCCGAACACGGGTTTGCCGTTGTTGAAAGTCAGTACCTCAATGCGTTTTTTGGTGCTTCTGAAACTATTCTCATCATAACCTAAAAGCGTATAGAAATTTTTATCCTGGTAAGTGGTCTGGATTATTTTATAATAAAGTGCGCCAACCCATTCTTCATTATCCGTTATGGCATTGTTAATGTCTTTTACAAGCTCTGTTTTATCGAGGAGCGGGTATAATAGCAATGAACCGTCGGCAGTATTCATTTGTATGGCCCCATGACGCCGGAATGTGGCTTCATCCTTTACCAGTTGCCAGGTAAAGATGCGGAAGCTGCTGTCGGGCGCATACAGCCGGGATATGGTTTGGAGTGAATCGAAAGGGTAGGAGAAGGAATGCTTTTCTTTTAAAGCCCTTACCAGCATACGGGTAAAAATACTATCTGCGCGAAACCGTTCTGCTGCCTGGTGCGCATTTACAATATCGAAAGCGTAAGGCTTCATAGAATCTTCACGCATGGCCATTTCCGTGAGAAAACTGCTTTTAGCGGTTTGCGCAAAAGCGCTAAATGCACCGCTGCCCGCACATAAGAAAAAAAGATATGGAAAAATGTTTTTCATGTGTAACCCTGTAAGATAACGAAATTACAAACAATGCTTTTTATGAACGGTAAACAGGAATGGTTAGTGCTTAAAGTTTTGGTAAAGTGGGTATGAGGTATCAGGTATGAGGTATCAGGTATGAGGTATCAGGTATGAGGTATGAGGTATCAGGTTTCAGGGTCACGGAAACTTTCTTGTAACCTGTAACTAACTTGTACCCGGCAACCTGTACCCCCACTCCTGCAACTTACACAAGCGGTTCCTGCTGGCTTAAGCAATGAAAGCTTCCCAGTCCCCAGATAAGATCAGTGGAATCAATGCCCACTATCTTTCTGTCCCGAAAGCATTCCCGGATGATCTGGAGGGCTTTATCATCCTGTCTGCACCTGTAAGTTGGAACAATAACTGCGGCATTGGCGATATAAAAATTGGCATAAGATGCAGGCAAACGCTGCCCTTCATACACAACTGCATCAGGCATAGGCAGCTCTATGATATTGAGCTGTTTGCCATTGAGCAGGCGCATTTGTTTCAATTCCTTCAGGTTGGTTTGGAGAAGCTCATAGTTTTCGTCTGACCTGTTTTTCTCCACAACGGTAAGTACAGTATCTTCATTAACAAAACGTACCGTATCGTCAATGTGACCGTCCGTGTCATCGCCCACTATGCCTTCACTCACCCATAATATTTGTTCGGCCCCGTAATAATGGCACAGGTAGGCTTCAATTTGCTGCCGGCTGAGTTGCGGATTGCGGTTAGGATTGAGCAGGCAGGCCGTAGAAGTTAAGATGGTTCCCCGCCCGTTAAATTCAACCGATCCGCCCTCCATAACAATACCAGGGTGAAATACAGGAATATTGTATTGATTGGCTATTAAAGTCGGGATCACATCATCCAGGTCATAAGGCGGGTACTTGTTGCCCCATGCATTATAGCCCCAGTCAACGATTATCTTTTTATGATCTGCTTCCGGGTTAATAAGGAATGCCGGCCCGTGATCCCTGCACCAGGCATCATTGGTAGGGTGAATGAAAAATGATATTTTAGCCAGGTCAACATCAGCATCTTCAAGACACTGAACAGCAAATGACTTCATGGCTTCGTCATTTACATTAATGTTTACTTTTTCTCCCTCACTCACTGCCTTTATAAATTGCGCATAATAAGGATAAATGTCATTTATCTTTCCCGGCCACGACGCTTCTTTATGCGGCCAGCTTAACCAGGTAGCACTGTGCGGTGCAAACTCTGCCGGGAAATAATAACCCAGCTTTTTAGGTGTTTTAAATGCGGGGAGCCCCGGTGCTGCAGGCCCGGAGGCATTGGTATCAGAAAGTCCGGATGACCCGGCATTCAATGAGCGGAATGGTGTATATCTGAATTTCAATTTTGCTTTTGATTGATGTTGTATATAGAAATGATGTATTTTTTTTCGGGCAATGCTAATCCTGGTCTATATATCTTTTAGTAATAGGCTGGTAGCTGTCAATTCTGCGATCGCGCAAAAAAGGCCAGTGCGTACGGTACTGGTCGGTTTTTGAAGTGTCGAGTGTTATTACATGCACTTCTTCCCTGTCGTGGGGAGCTTGGTATAGTATTGTCCCGAACGGGTTGGCAACAAAAGATCCGCCCCAGAATTTCATGTTCCCTTCCTGTTCAGCTCCTACCCTGTTCACGCTTACCACGTGTACGCCATTGGCAACAGCATGACTGCGTTGTATGGTTTGCCATGCATTGTATTGCTCTGTATTAGTGGCTTCGTCCTGCGAGGCGGCCCACCCTATAGCCGTAGGATAAAATAATATTTCTGCTCCCATAAGTGCGGTTATGCGGGCAGCTTCGGGATACCACTGATCCCAGCATATCAATACACCAATGGTACAAAATTTAGTTTTAAATACCCGGTATCCCGTGTCGCCGGGTGTAAAATAAAATTTTTCATAATAGGCCGGGTCATCCGGAATATGCATTTTGCGGTATTTACCCAAATAAGTTCCGTCTGCATCAAGCACGGCTGTGGTATTATGATACAATCCCTCCGTTCTTTTTTCGAATAAGGATGCAATGATCACCACGCCGGCTTCTTTGGCTACCCTGGCCAGCGCTTCTGTTGAGGGACCCGGAATGGGCTCAGCCAGCTTGAAATTTTCATAATCCTCCTCATCACAAAAATAAAGCGAAGTGAACAATTCCTGCAGGCATACGATCTGCGCTCCTTTTTGAGCGGCTTCACGAATCTTTGTGATCGCCTTTTCCAGGTTCTCCTGCTTGTTTGCCGTGCAGCTCATTTGAACCAGTCCAATGTTGATATTATGCATAAGTAATGGCTTAAAGACCCGCAAAATTAACCTTAATATTCAGTATGGCGCTTATTTCCTGTTATTAACCCCCGGAAGCGCTGGTTGCTGTTCTGCCCTTCCGATTATAGATTTCAGATAAATTACTTAATAATAGATAGTCATTAATTTTTTTAAGTATTTACACTTATTGTTTGAAAATAATCTTATTTTTATTAAGTGTATACATTTATTATATAAAATAATTACACTTATTAAAGATCATCTGTAAAATCATCATACGCTATGTCTAAA
Source organism: Agriterribacter sp. (assembly GCF_035444585.1). Taxonomy (GTDB): domain Bacteria; phylum Bacteroidota; class Bacteroidia; order Chitinophagales; family Chitinophagaceae; genus Agriterribacter. The sequence goes on along the minus strand of NZ_DAOMOZ010000071.1, from coordinate 11,749 downwards.
GCCTGATCAGTCACCAAAATTTAACGTTTATGACATTAAAGATCTACTCCTTGCTTTTTTTGTTTTTTGTTTCACTTTTATCAGCCGGTATTGCACCCGCACAAACCAATATTGCAGTAGGAAAAAACGCTGTTTCATCCTCAGATGAAAACAATGGATTATTACCGGCAAATGCTGTGGATGGGAATTATGGCACACGCTGGGCGAGTGCATATCAAAACAACCAATGGATATACATTGACCTCGGCCAGCCTTATGATCTTACAGAGGTAAAATTGTTCTGGGAAGCAGCTTTGGGCCGCGATTTCAATATTGAAGTTTCGGACGATGCCGTAAACTGGACAATAGCCAGTTCCGTAACCAATAATATTAGTCTTACCAACACCATTGATCTGACGGGATACGCCGGGCGTTTCATAAGGATGAACGGGCTGGTTCGCGGAACACAGTGGGGGTTCTCATTATTTGAGTTTGAAGCATATGGTACTCCCCAGGTAAATATCCCCACTATAAATCTTGCTTTGGGTAAAACAGGCTCATCCTCTTCCAATGAGAATGATGCCAATACACCCAACTGGTCTTTTGACGGACTGGGTACCAATGTGATCAACGGAAAGGCGCGTGACGGGAATAATGTTGAATACGGGCGTTGGTCGAGCACCTATAACGATGATGAATGGATTGCCGTTGATCTCGGTGCATCTTATGAAATAAGAGAAGTAAAATTATACTGGGAAGTAGCGAACGGGAACGATTTTGATATTGAAGTGTCTGCCGACGGGCTTAGCTGGTCAACAGCAGCTTCTGTAACCGATAATTCACCTACCCGGTATATCAATGATATTATGATCAGTCCGTCGGTAACCGGCAGGTATGTGCGGATGCACGGTATAACCCGCAATACCGGCTATGGCTACTCTTTGTATGAATTTGAAGTGTTCGGCCCCAATGCCATTCTACCCATTACGCTCACCGATTTTGCAGCGGTAAAAAAAGGGAAGACCGTTCAATTGCTTTGGAATGCAAGCATGGATGCAGAAAGCCGGTTCAATATACAGCGCAGCAATAATGGGGTTGATTTTATTACCATCGGAAAATTATATTATCCCACGGGAACCAATGGTATTTCCAACAGCTATGATTATGTGGATGGATCCCCGCTTGCAGGCATAAACTATTACAGGCTGGAATATACCGAAACCGGTGAAAAAACATTGTATTCGGATGCAGTGAGCGTTAGGTTTGCAGAGGAAAGAAATTTTACCATTTCTCCCAATCCCGTAACCGGAAATACAATACGGGTTGAATTAGACAATACCGGGCAAAACAAGCTTACAATTCGCCTGCTTACCATTACAGGTAAAATAATTGAGCAACATGAAATGAACGCAAAAAACAGAACAGCAGAACTGAAGCTGAACGGGCATCTTAGTGCGGGCACTTATATATTGCAGGTGCTCGAAGGAAACCAGCCTGTCCGTTCGGGGCAGATCATTATCAGCAGGTAAACAGTTTCGTTATATCCCGATTTTTCAGCGACCGGTTTTGTACGACCGGTCGTTTTTTTATATTTATTTCAACTCACTTTCAGCCGTAGCCGGGGTGCCTGCTCAAAAAGAAAATCAATTCTGCCACAAAGAAATGCTTGAAGAAAATGAACATTTATATCATACATTTATCGTGTATGAGTATCAGAAATAAACTGGCATTATGCCTGGCGATCTTTGCTGTATGGGCTTGTAATGCTGTTCAGAAAGGTCAACAAGCCGGCAACAATAACGAACAGTTTTCCATAAACGATCTTCCTCATAACATCTACATTGAAGGAAATAATTTTCATGTACAGGGTATTGCTGTGGATGTTAAACGCGGGTGTGCTTATTTTTCGTTTACTACAAGCCTGGTAAAGACCAACTTAAAGGGAGAGATCATCGGGAGCGTTGATGGCTTCCTCGGGCACCTGGGCTGCCTGGATATCAATCCTGCTGACGGGCGCATCTATGCTTCCCTGGAGTATAAAAATGATAAAATAGGAAAAGGGATTTTAAAGGGATTGGGAAACGAATCGAAAACGGGTGAAAATGAAAACTCTTTCTATATAGCGATTTTTGACGGGGAAAAGATCACCCGGTCGGCTATGAACGCTGAAGAAAACAACGTTCTCAGCACTGTTTATTTAAAAGAAGTGGTTGATGATTATAACGCAATGGTAATGAACAGCGGTAAGCAGGTACAACATCGTTATGGATGCAGCGGCATAGACGGTATTGCTTTTGGCCCTCAGTTTGGGCAAAAACAGGGAAAGGGCTTTCTGAACCTCACTTATGGAGTATATGGTGATACCTCACGCACCGACAACGATTACCAGGTGATCCTGCATTACGATGTAAAGAGCTTAAAGCAGTACGAGCGGCCCTTGTCACAAAGCCATTTTGATTTGACCGGGCCTGACAAACCCCTTAACAAATATTTTCTTTACACAGGCAATACAACCTATGGTATTCAAAACTTAGAGTACGATGCGAATACCGGCTATTGGCTTGCTGCCGTTTATCCCGGCAAAAAATCAGCGTTCCCCAATTACAGCCTGTTTGCCATAAACGGCGCTCAAAGTCCGGTGCTGCAAACATTAAAAGGATTTGACAGCACAGAGGAAGGCGAAGTGCTGCAACTGGCAAAAGCGGGTATGCACGATGAAAAAAGCGGCATATACGGGTGGCATTATAAATGGGGCGCCACCGGCATCCATTCGCTGGGTAACGGCTATTTCTATATTTCCCAAAACGGCGTAACCAGTAATAAAAAGCAATATTGCAATCTTCAGTTGTATCGCTGGACAGGAAAGGCATCCTCTCCGTTTGAGAAGTAAAAAGGAGAGATGCAGCTATCCAATTGCATAAATGTATCCATCTGCGCTGCCAAAATACAGTATGCCTTCATCTATCCATATTGTAGAGAAAATGCTGCCCATTTTTAAAAATTCTGTGCCGGGTCCGATGTTGTTTGTTTTGCTGATGTAAAATTTACCCTGTCGGCAGATCGGCAGAATTGCTGTGCCATTGTATAAGAGCCGCTCAGTATCGTAATTATAAAAAGAAAATAGTGTATTGATTTTTCCATCGCTGTTTGAAAAGGGATTTAACTGATTTAAAACTGGTTATGGAAAAACCGAACGAGGAAGAAGCCCGATATCCGGCACCTGCTAAAGAACAGGGTATTGCTTTGATCTGCATTTTCTATGCATTGTTCCCTGTCATGATATGTTCCAGCTCTTCCAGTGTTTTGCCTTTTGTTTCCTTCACCTTCAACCATACAAAAATAAAACCCGCTACACATACCGCCGAATAGATGTAGAATGATTTGTCCTGCATTTTTTCAAAAATAACGGGAAAGGTAAAGACGAGGATAAAATAAGAGATCCACAGGCTCACCACTGCAATGGAGGTAGCTTCTCCTCTCACCCGGTTGGGAAAGATCTCAGAGATCAGCACCCAGGTTACCGGCGCCAGTGAGAGCGCGTACATGCCTATGGCGGCCAATAAAAACCACGAAACACCGGCAAACTGGCTGCCCAGCAGTTGCGCAACGATGATATACAAAACAGCCAGTCCGGCGGCTCCGGTCAGCATCAGGGGTTTACGGCCAAGCTTATCTACCAGCAGCATGGCAATGATGGTAAATACGAGGTTTACTCCGCCGATGAATACCGTTTGCAGCAACTGATCATCCTGCGAAGCGCCGATGCTCTCGAAAATTTTGGGTGCATAATTGAAAACGGTGTTTATGCCGCACAATCGCTGAAACACGGCCAGCCCGATCCCCACCAGCACTGCGGGCATTACGCCTTTTTTAAACACGTCTGAAAAATTGGTTTTGGTTATGCCGGACAAAGATCCTTCAATATCGCTCAGCGACTGACGGGCAAAATTCGCATCTCCGATCTTGTTCAGTATTTCGCCGGCCTTATGTTGCCTGCCCGCTTTAACCAGCCATCTGGGGCTCTCCGGCAACCACAGTGCTCCTGCGAAGAAAAGTACAGAGGGAACGAAGCCCAGCCCGAACATCCATCGCCATGCATCATTACCCGTATTGCGCAACAAATAATTGATGAGGTTCGTAAAGAGTATACCGAACACGATGGTGAGCTGGTTGATTGCTACCATGCGGCCACGCAAATGCGCCGGGGAGATCTCGGCGATATACATAGGCGATAGCATGGATGCCATGCCTACTCCTATGCCTGCACAAAACCTGGCCAATATAAAGATGTCTCTCGTTGGCGAGAACGCCATGCCCAATGAAGATACGGCAAAGATGAGCGCGGCTACCAATAGGCCGGGCCTGCGCCCCGACCTGTCGGCTATTCTGCCGGCACAAAAACAACCCAGTACGGCGCCCAGCGCCAGGCTCCCGGTGGCAAACCCTTCCCAGTATGCATTCAGTTCAAAAGCTTTTTCCAGAAAGGGAAGTGCACCCGATATCACCGCAAAATCAAAACCAAACAGGTATCCTCCCAAAGCAGAAACGAAAGAGATGCCCAAAATATAGGAAGTGTTGAACCTGTGCTTTGATGTATCGGAAACGCTTGTATTTTGAGACGGAATAATAGTTGCCATATTGGGAATGTGAATTCATTTTATTAATGATCTGATGGTATGGATATCCACTTCTCGTAACGGGTCAAAAGCTGCAGATCCCATATATTTTTTCAGGCTGAATAAAAGCTGCTGTGCTTCCGGCCTGGCTTCCTGTTGCTGAAGCAAATCAATGGACGAAACGATCAGCCTGCCACCTCCGGTCCTGCATTCAAAGATCAGTCCCAGTGAACGGTTGGTCACCCAGTCGTCAATTACCCTTACGATCGGCTCCAATCCGCCGGAAACAGAATCGAGCATTACGGCATTGGAGTGGCTCATGGCATCCCACCATTGCCAGTTGCTGTGATATGCTGTTGGAAATGCTGCAAGAGCAGGATGCCGGGGGTTGCATAAAATACCCAGCGTATGCGGTGGTTGACCGCCCGTCCAGGCGGTGTTCCAGAAGATGCTTGAAAATCCTATGGCAACGGATCCGCCTTTCTCCGGCTTTACGGAACCTTTCTTCAATGTGAGCAGCACTTTTCCTCCTTTATGAAGCGTTGCCAGGGCGTTTTCATCCAACTGCTGTGTTACAAGTATAGCTTCATCCGGCTCTGATACGTATGAAGGATACACAAAGAAATCCCAGGAGTTTTGATGGGCTCCTACAGAAACGGTCAGTACAAGTTGTTGCGGCTGCAGCACATCAGATAAGGCCTGCCTTATTTCGCCTAACGGGATGCCGTTGCCTAACGGGATGTTCTTTTCCGGAAGCTGCCCCCTGAAAAGGATCTTTCCTGAAATATCTTTAACCTCCCAGGAAGGGGTTATGTTTTTTAGAGCCGTTTTTCCGAAATGAGCTATTTCAACAGGTACGGATAATATTTCATTGTTGCGGTATATCATTTTGGGAAATCTTGCCAGCGGAACAGTTGCATTGCAAAAGCGGCTGTATTCCTTACCGGTGATATATCCCTTGTCTTCCCAGAATGGATTTAATACGCCAACGAGCGCGGTTCCCTGCCCGGGAAAGTCGTGCAGGTCGAGCAATTGAAAGCCGCCGAAGCCCGGTGTACGCAATGCTGCCTCTATATCGGCTTTGTAACATAAAGCCTGTAACTTTCCTGATGCCAGTAAAAAGCTGTCGGCCAAATGAGCCATACCGTGGTCCTTCAACGATTGCTGAAAGATCTCGAAGTTCCTGGCTTTAAGTACGCCTGTATATCGCTTTATCTCCTTAAGGTCGGGATAAACACACCACTGGCCAATTTCATGGCTCACCGTGGGATGCTCCCATTTGGAAATGATATCTGTCCAGTCGTAATTGCTTTTCGGTGCCTGACCGTTGATGATGCTTTGCAGCCCCTGTCCCCATCCCTGTATCCTCGGGTCGGGCGTGCTGTTGAAATCGTTTTCGGGGATCACCGGCCACCCGGCTGCGGTAGTATACAGCCTGCGGGAGTCTTTCTTTTTCCAGTAATTCACGTAATCCGTGAGGTATTGCTTATGATGTTTGCCCGCAGGCTCGTTCCCGTAAGCCAGCATACAAAAGGAGGGATGGTTGCCATAGGCTCTTACCATACGTTCCGTTTCGGCATAAATGTATTTATCAAGCGGTTTTCCATCTCCGATCACAGCTCCCTGGTTGGCCCAGGAGCTGGCTTCCACATGCAGGTAAAAGCCGGAACGGTCTGCCGCATCAAAAGCAGCTTCCGGTGGGCACCATGAGTGAAAACGCATGTGGTTCAATCCATACGACTTTGCTACCTTAAAAATGCGCATCCACGACGCCACATCTGTTGGCGGATAACCTGTTTCGGGAAAGATGGCGCATTCCAGGGTTCCCCGCAGAAAAGTGAGCCGGCCATTTATGGTGAACTGTGTTCCTTTGGCGGCAAACTCGCGCATGCCGAAGCTGGTTGTTCTTGCATCTGTTCCCATACTGCCGTTTAACTGCACAGACAGGGCATACAGGTTGGGGTTAAATTCATCCCACAACAAAGGGCGGTTGCCCATAGGGTATACCACTTCCACTGTATTGATCCCCTTTTGCAACGCTATTGACTTTACCATAGGCTTTAGCTGTTCTGCCTTTGCCATGCCTGCGGTGGCCAGCAGATGTATCTCAGCTCTGCCAGTTTGACCTGCTTCGTTACTGACCTTTATTCGTGCCGTTACCTGCTTTTTATGAATATCAGGGTACAACTGCACATCATCAATGAACAGGGTTGGCCGGGCAGCAATGAACAGCTTTCCAACCATCCCGTTCCAGTTGCTTTGCGTATGGTCGGAGATGCTGTGTGAATTCTTGCCCACGTCGATTGCTTTAATGCGATTGTCAACACGGATAGTGACCCGGTGTGTGCCGGGTATTAATGCTTTGGACAGGTCAAAAACATGTGGCGTGCCGAGGCTGTTGGCCATGCCCGCCTGCTGATCATCAATCCACACGGTAGTTTCCCAATGGCTTCGTTCTATGAACAGCTCTATGCGCCTGCCTTTCCATGCTGCGGGGATCTCTACCGTTTTCTGGTACCAGGCAGCGCCTTTATAATATTTTACAGGCTGCAGCCAGAACGGGACCTTGATATTGCCAGGCTGGCGGTAAGCTGCATATTCCGGTTCAACGAACCATGATGAATCCACAATGCTTCCTGTCCATGGCGTGTGCACCGAAATATCATTGCCCTTGCCGTTGGTGGTCATTGAGCCCGGCAGGATGATCGTGTCTTCCAGTGATTGACGGTACCATTGCTCTTCAGCTCCTTTATCCAAAGAATCAATCCGGAAAGACCATATACCCGCCAGATCTATACGGTGTGTTTGCGCAGAAGCGGTTGCATTGCCCAGCGCCAGCTGCAGTATGAGCGTTATTGCCGGGAAGAAGATCTTATTGATAATGCCTGAAGCCAACATGAATTTGAAGTAAGGAATTAATGATACAATTATAATAACGGTATAGTTTGTGCATCCGGCTGCACCAGGAATTTATAAATGGTTTGCTGGTTGTATTCCCTTCCCGGCGTTAGCGAAACAGGAGGGAAGCCGGAATGATTGGGTGCATCGGTATAGCCCTGGGTTTCCAATGCCAATCCGGCGCCTGAATGGTACCGGCATCCGTTTTTTCCGGTGTCACTTCCGTCGAACAACCAGGCATTATACAACTGGAGGCAGGTCTGGGTAGTATATACTTCCAGGGCCCTACCGCTTTTTTTCTCTGTTACCCGGGCACTCAATGGTGCCGTTTCCCCTGACGGGTTCAGGATATAGGTAACCGCATATCCTTTACCTGCAAACAATTGACCGGGAACGTTTTCATGGATCCGGAGCCCGATCGTTGCAGGTTGCATAAAATCGAGCGGCGTATTTTTTATTGAAACAATTTTACCTGTAGGAATAAGTTCCTCATTGCATTCAATAGCTTTGGCGGCATTGATGAAAAGAGAATGCTCCACAACGCTTTGTTCCATATTTCCACTCAGGTTAAAATAAGCATGGTTGGTGAGGTTGATAACCGTTGGCCGGTCGCAGCCTGCAGTATAGCGGATATGTATGGCATTATCATCGCTGAGGGTGTAGGTAACCTTTACTTCGAGGTTGCCGGGATAGCCTTCCTCTCTATCTTTTGAGAAGTAATGCAGCGCCAGCGATTCTTCACCGTCCTTGTTTTTTGCCACTTCGGCATCCCACACCCGGAAGCTGAAGCCGTTAATGCCTCCGTGCAAATGGTTTTTTACCGGCTTACCAAAAATATCGTTTTCAGATAATGAATACCTGATACCATTCAAAGAGAATTGTGCGCCGCCTATGCGTCCGCAGACCCTGCCTATTACGGCGCCGTAATATTTTTCTTTAGCTGTGAGATAGTCATTTATGTTATCGAAACCTAAGATCACATCATCCCATTTGCCATTCCTGTCGGGCACCCACATACACAGCCAGCGTGCGCCGTAATTGGTGAACTGGGCAACACAACCGTTTTTGTTGCGCAGTGTAAACAATTTTACTGCTGCACCATTGATGGTACTGCTGAAGTTTTCCTTTTTTAATAATTCCATTTGGTGGCCGTTTATCGCATTGCACAATTGCTATTGTTTTGTCTTTTGTATTTGCAATATCATACTTTTATAAGCTCCTTTTACCGGCCAGGCAATTCCCACGTTCATCAAAAAATCTCCCCTGTATACCACGTTATTCAATTCGGGTATGTTGTAAAATGCGCCAGGATCCAGTCCCCGTAATTTCAGTATACCGGCTTTCTGTGATTGCGTTGTGCTGCCATTGAGGTATTCCGCCATATTATAGCAAAATATTACTGCTGAAGATTGGTCTCCGGCTATATATTGCAATGCCGATCTGTTGTTTTCAAAGGGTGAAATCAACCTGTGCAAAGTACCGAACTGCACAAGGTTACGGATATCCTTATATTTCGCAATTTTTGTTTTAGCCAGCTTTTTTTCCTCCTCTGTCCATTTGGTGATATCGTACCCGATGCCCAGCACTCCGCTCATGGCTACATCAAATTTGTAATCGAGCCCGGGCTTCAGTGCATGCCAGTCTTCATGTGTTACCCAGGATACCATTGTATTGGCAGGGAAGGCGCTTAAATACCCGTATTGGATGAACAGCCTGTCTACCGGATCTGTATTGTCGCTTGTCCAGGCCTGATCCATCCTCGACAGCATCCCCAGGTCAATGCGTCCGCCACCGCTGGAGCAGTCTTCAAACTGTACATCAGGAAATCGGGTACGGAGCGTATCTATCAACCTGTACAGGTTAGCGATATACCTGATGCGCACCTCACGTTGCTCGTTTACAGGCGCATCAGGCCATCCGGGCTCCGATAAAGTACGGTTATGATCCCACTTGATAAACTTAATATTATTTTCACTTAAAAGTGTTGACAGCGATTTTAATAAATACCGGTACACATCCTCCCTGCCCAGGTTCAGCATCAGCTGGTGTCTTCCCTCATGGCGGGTTCGGTTTGGAAAATGAAACACCCAATCGGGATGCGCCCTGTACAGATCGCTGTTGGGGTTCACCATTTCCGGCTCTACCCATATGCCAAAATCCATTCCCATATCATTGATCTTTTTGATCATGGGCTGCAGTCCGTTCGGGAATTTTTTCCTGTCCACCGTCCAGTCGCCCAGCGCTGCATGGTCATCATTCCTTCCTTTAAACCACCCGTCATCAATCACAAATAATTCAACACCTATTTCTTTTGCAATTTCAGCCAGCGCCAGTTGCTGTTCTTCATTTACATTGAAGGTGGTAGCATACCAGCTGTTGTATAATACCGGCTTCGGTTTATCGCGCCATGGTGCCGGCAAAACCATTTTACGAATGTATGCCGTTAAATTCTGGGCTGCACCTTCAGAACCAGAACGGGTATAGCCTACAATGAACCTGGGTGTTTCAAAAGCAGTTCCCGGTTTCAGCGTCCAATCGGTATCCCAGAAGTTAATACCTCCCGTAATTTGTAATCTTCCGTTGAATGCTTTATCAAAATCAATTCTCCAGTTGCCGCTGTATTGCAAAGTGCCGAACCATGCAGCTCCTGATACATCTGCGGTTTCATCAGCCGGGCGGACCATGAACCAGTTTGGATTGTCGAACGATTTAAAATCTCTTGCCTGCAGGGTTTTTACACCTTCGGTCAATGTTGTATTGCGCAGTTGAAACTCGTGTCCCCAAGCCCCGGCCATGTGTGTAAGATCGTACCGGTCGGGAGGAAGGCTGATGGAAGCGGATTGCAGGTTCTCTATTTTAATATTATTTTTTTTGCCTGTATTTTTTACAGCCACCCATTTTTCGAGGATGTCAAATTCCGGCAGCACGCGGATGAACGAAGCAATTTCCAGCGGATAGTATTTGTCTTTTTGTGTGATCTTTAAAGTTTGTCGACCCTCTATCTGCAACACCTCAGCGTTCACGAACGTTAATTCGGCATCGCGCACATTATCTGCAAACACCACTTCAAGTAAAGGTGTTTTGGTTGGGAAGGCTCCTCTTACCGGAATCTCATCCGCTGCATTAATTTTTTTTTGATGAAAAGCCAGCTGTGCCTTTGGTCCGAAATAAGCTTGTTGCACCCTGCCCTCTTTAGTAAGGATTATCTGGTAAACGGAAGCGTTTGTGCGGATCATCCAGCCCCCGGGACTTTCCGTGGAGATGATCACAGAATCTGCAGACTGCTTTGCGTTTGCCTGCAGAGATGCAAAGGAAAAAACAGCCGCAATGTAAAGGATCATTATTTTCATAAATAAATTATTTTAGTATTCCCGGCGGATCTTCACAGGCTTGCAACGGTGTGGGAGAGGAGTTCCCGGCGATTATCCGGCGCCAGGGTCTGTCTATCCCGCAACCGCTTCGATGAAGCCCCGGCACGACTTAAAATTTTTTCTTTTTTAATAATTCCATTTAGCTGTTTAGCGCGTTGTATGTTCCTGTTCGAATGTTTTTGTTGCTGCAATTGCTTATTGTTCGGGAGTGATCCTTGCCAGCCAGCCACCGCCCGGCGCCAGTTCAATCTTCAGCGTTTCTCCTGCATTAACCTGGCGCTGTGATAGTTTATAATCGGTTGCAGCGGTGCCTGCATTTATGCCGTCTTCAATTGTTTCTATACGGTATTTGCCGGGCTTCAAAAAATCGGTGGATAGCACTAATGTTCGGCGGTCATCATTGGTTATCGCCCCAATATGCCAGTCGTTTCCTGACCTTCTGGCTAACACGGTATATTTGCCGATCTTACCTTTTAGAAGTCTTGTTTCATCCCACTCAACCGGTATTTTTGACAGGAAGTCAGTGCATTCTTTCTCGCGGTAATAATCGGAGGGTGAGCCGGGCAACATCGTCATGGGGCTATTTAAAATAACAAACAAAGCCATTGCATGCGCCCGGGTGCCCCAGCCCATCGGATAGTGCCCGACAGGTTTGAAATCATTTTTGTTTGCGTTGCGTGTAGTAGCGGGGATATAATCCATTGCACCGGTAAACATGCGGATATAGGGCAAAAGATTATGGTGCGTGGGATTGTCATTATAAGATACACCGCTTTGCTCAAATTCGATCAGCGCTTCCCGGGTCAGTACGTTCGGGTATTTGCGGCTTAATCCGCAGGGCTTGTAGGCTCCGTGAAAATTGACCACCATCTTTTTTTCTGCAGC
>NZ_DAOMOZ010000070.1:0-20612 GCF_035444585.1 Agriterribacter sp. | reverse complement strand
AATGGCCCACTTCATATTCGTAATGATTGCGCATATCAATAATGATGGTATCCGGGTCATTTGCCAGGGCATTCAGCTTTTCCGCATCAACATATTTCCCTTTTTTACTCATATCAAAGGACGGATCGGTAATGCCATCCGCAACGATCTTTTCCCTGATCTTTATTTTTAAAACCCAGAAAGACCTGCCGTCATCATCCACGGCAATATTCAAACGCATATCTTTCAACCCCGGGATGGAATACAGATAAGTGCGAAACGCGTCAAAATCCGATCGCGGCACACTTACCTGCGCATTGATTCCTTCGTGAGCCACGTATATGCGGCCAAATACTTTCAAAGCATCCAGGGCTTTGTACAATTCATCCCTGAACTGTTGCGGGTCATTGACGGTAAAATACCTGTAAAAAGAAAGCGTGGTGCGGGGTTCTGTTTCCTGAAGCACGCGCTGCTTCAATTCCCTGTGCGAAACGCGGTTGTGTAATACTGCCATAATTATTGAAATTTTATGTGCCGCTTTGAGACAGAACGGGTCGTTTGCATGACGAACAAAATTTCTTAAACGGCGCAAAGATAAGGAGAGTTTGGGAGTTGCAGGTTGCCAGTTAGGCTAACAGGTCACAGCTTACTATTAACTCTGCACAGGCTGCTTATACCGACTCGTAGCTCGTAGCTCACAGCTGAAAACCGTATTTGGATTTCGGATTTTTCATCTTCGGATTTATATTGATTGTTCTTTGCTTCCTGCTATTTGTGATTTGGCGCTTTGTATTCTCCCGCGGTCTGATCCTCCTTGCGTCAGGTGCCGGCCGCATCATCGGATTTCGGTTTTTGTATCCATTTCGAATTTCGATTTTTAGATTTCGGTCTTTTTTGTTACTTGGTTCCTGTGATTTGGTTCTTGTGATTTGGTTCTTATTATTTATCTATTCAGCGCTCACTCTCCAAATGATATCACTTGTATCATCTGTAACCAGCATTGAACCATCACTGAGCATGGCCAGTCCTACCGGGCGCCCGTGCACCTTTTTCCCGTCGGGCTCTATAATAAAGCCGGTAAGAAAATCCTCTTCCTCACCGGCGGGTTTTCCATTTTTAAAAGGTATAAACATTACTTTGTAACCTGCCAGCACCGATCGGTTCCAGGAACCATGCTGGGCAACAAATGCACCATTTCTGTATTTTGGCGGGAACTGTTTGCCGGTATAAAAAAGCAGTCCTAACGATGCCGTATGAGCACCCAGCGCCACATCGGGTACAATGGCTTTTTTTACCAGCTCAGGTTGCTGGTCTTTCGCTTCAATGCGGGGATCAATATGTTGTCCGAAATAAGCATAAGGCCATCCGTAAAACCCGCCTCTTTTTACACCTGTAATATAATCGGGAACAAGGTCATCACCCAGCTCATCCCGTTCATTTACGGCTACCCATAAAGTTTGTGTACCCGGCGCCCAGTCCATCCCTACCGGGTTGCGCAGTCCGCTTGCATATACTTTAAGCCCCGAACCATCGGGATTGATCTCCCATATCTGCGCCTTATCTTTTTCTTCGTCCAATCCTTTTTCGGCCACATTAGTGCCCGATCCGATCGCGATGTATATTTTATTCCCTTTGCTGTTTGAAATGATATTTCTCGTCCAGTGCCGGTTGATTTTACCTGCAGGCAGGTCTGTTATTTTTTTCCCTTCGCCTGTTATGGTCAACGCACCTTTTTTGTATGGGAACATCCACAGCGCATCTGTGTTGGCGACATAAAAATTATTTTTGAGCAGTAACATGCCAAAAGGCTGGTTGAGCCCGCTCAAAAAAGTTTCTTTCACATCAGGTTTACCATCTTTATCCATATCTCTTAAAATGGTGATCCGGTTGGCACTTTTGCGCATGTCGTTCGATTTATTGGCGCAGATGATTGCGGCGCCCGCTTTTTCAATCAACCCATGCTCCGTATTGGATTCAGCCACCAGCACATCACCATTTGGCAGCACATACATCCAACGGGGATTTTGCAGGCCGTTTGCATAACGGGTCACCGCAAATCCTTCCGGCGCCACGGGCGCTTCCCCTTCTTCCCATCCTACTACATTACTGAAATGCATAACCGATTTTGTGGCGTACGGCGCAGGAAGTGAATCCATAGTTTTTGCAGGAGTGGTTTCGTTAACAGCAGCCTGCTGTTTAGGCGCTGCACAACTGTTGATGAAAAAGAAACACAGGAAACAATACGGTATAGCTTTCATATGTATTTTACGTTGGTGTAACAATATATTATTATAAAAATCCATGCCTGTCTGTAGTGATTGAAAAAAACAAGCATTGAACAGCTATTGTATAAACCGTAAATGCGTAAACAAATGGCTGCCTGTATACTCATGGGTAATAATCTGCACAGCATGTGCATTTAATACCACAAAAAGCTGAATGCATTGCGTAGCGTTGCCTTGCTGTATATACGACGCAAAAATTATTGGTCAAAAGAAACCCTGTTAACCGTTCAATGGAGGAAGCCGGCCGCTTTTCAAAATTTTTATCCTCAAAAGGTATGGCACAACTTTATATCACATTAAAATGTTTTTGCAGGTAAGCTTTCAAAAAAAAGATATAATTATGGATCTCCGGTCTCACTATCCCTACTGGCTGCTCAGGCATGGGATCATCAATGTCTATCCGCCTCTTACCGAAAATATAAAAACCGATGTAGTGGTCATGGGAGGCGGTATCACGGGTGCGCTCCTGGCATGGCATTTATGCCAGGCGGGTATTGCTGCCGTTGTGGTTGACAAAAGGCATATCGGTATGGGCAGCACCGCAGCCAGCACAGCCATGATCCAGTATGAAATTGACATCCCGCTTTATCAATTAGAAAAAATAACCGGTAAGAAAAATGCAGCTCAAAGCTATCTGTTGTGCTACCAGTCGTTGCTGGATCTGGCATCCATATGCAAAAGCCTTAAAGCATATACCGGTTTTGCGTTCAAACCCAGTTTCCAGCAGGCCTCGTTTAAAAAAGATATTGCCGGATTAAAGAAAGAGCAGGCCTGCCGTAAAAAGATCGGTATACCAACAGAATGGCTGGATGAAAAGATAATGCAGGACAGGTTTGGGATCAACAAATATGGCGGGCTGCTATCGGAAAGAGCCGCCGAGCTGGATCCCTATGGCTTTACACATGCCCTGCTGTATGCAGCTGTACAAAAAGGATTAAGGGTATTTGACCGTACCAAAATAACAGCCATTGAACATTCACCTAAAAAAGTAACATTAACCACAGAAGACAAACGAAAGATACAGGCAAAATACCTTGTGATAGCCTGCGGCTACGAATCACAGCAATACATTTCTAAAACCGTTCAACGGCTGCATGCTACTTACGCCATTGTAAGCGAGCCGCTTTCCACTGCTGTCGGCCTGTGGTATAAGAACTGCCTTATGTGGGAAACGCGGTTGCCTTATTTGTATTTCCGTACAACAAAAGATAACCGCATCATTATCGGCGGCAAAGATGATGATAAATCGCCTGCTGCCCGCGATGCAGCATTACCGCAAAAAGCAAAGTTGCTGGAGAAAGCGTTTAACAGGCTGTTGCCACATATTGCTTTTAAAACAGATTTCGAATGGGCCGGCACCTTTGCTTCAACCAAAGACGGATTACCCTATATCGGCGTTGTACCGGAACACCCGAGAACCTTTTTTGGATTGGGTTTAGGGGGAAATGGCATCACTTTTGGAATACTGGCAGCGCAAATTATACGGGACAGGATCCTCGGCAAAAAAAATGTTTCAGAAAACCTTTTTGGATTTAACCGCTAAGGCACAGTTTTTGAAAGCACTTGTAGCACGTCCAGAGCAACAGCAACAGAACAGGCCGGGACGAAGATAATTTGAAGCGCGAAGGGGAACATCCCTTTGAATCTTCCATCGGCAATCGGCCGGGTTTCCAACCCGGCTTTTTATTGCACCACATTACATTGTCATTAAAAAGGGATACAAACGCAGATAAATTTCAAAGCCATCGGATATTCCCCGTAGAAGCCATAAAGCTCTTCATCTGTTCTGTTACCGCTTATACCTTATACCTCATAACCCACTCCGCCGCCAAACTACCGTTTCCAGTTGGTGTCCGTAAGGTTATAGATCTCCTGTATGCCGCGCAGTATTTTCTCGAAGTCGAGGTTCAGGTCTTTAAGCAAACCGGTTTTTAAATCAAAAACCCAGCCGTGCACAATGGGATAGCCTGTTTTTACATATTCCTGCTGCACGCTGGCCAATTTAATTACGTTTATGCACTGCTCCTGTACGTTGAGCTCAACCAGCCGGTCGTAGCGCTGCTTCTCATCCGCTATAGCGCTCAGCTCTTCTTTATGCAGACGGTAAACGTCGCGGATATTTCTCAACCAGGGATTAAGGATACCCATGTCTTTGGGCTGCATGGCGGCTTTTACGCCACCACAGTTATAATGACCGCAAACTATGACATGCTTAACATCTAAATACCGCACGCCATAATTGATCACTGCCATTACATTTAAATCTGTTGCGCACACGAGGTTGGCTATGTTGCGGTGCACAAATACCTCGCCCGAGTCGAGCCCCATGATCTCATTGGCAGGTACCCGGCTGTCGCTGCAACCGATATAGAGGTATTCCGGGTTTTGATCAGAAGCTAATTTTTTAAAAAAGTCAACATCCAAAGCGGTTTTGGAAGCGACCCATTTCCTGTTGTTCTCAAAAATCTGTTCGTAAGTGGTCATGTTAAATGAAGGCGCATCGGGGGTTGTCTAAAAAGTATATTTTGCCAGGTGGCGCTGATTAAAAAGTAATATTTTGCCACAAAGGCACGAACCTGCCGGCAGGCAGGAGCACGGAGAAAATAAACCCCTGATCAGGGCTTTGTGTCTTTGTGCCTGCCCCCGTCCGTACCGGCACGCCAGCCCGACGAAGCCATTCTGGCGGGGGCGGGCGTCCGGTTCAGGCGGGTCTTAGCAGCATATCTTTTATACTGAACCTTTTTAGTCAGCCTCTCTTAGTGGTATATCTTCCATACGACCTTTTTGAGACAGCCTCTTTTGCTTATTGTAGGTTATGAAATACTTTTTGCACATCCTCGTCCTGCTCCAGGCGATCAACCAGCTTCAGCACTTCCTGCGCATGCTCTTCGGGCAGCGTTACCGTAGTGGTTGGGATCCATTCCACTTCGGAACTGACAGGTGTAATATGCTTTTCTTCAAGCGCTTTCTGCATATTGCCAAAATCGGTGAAACCGGTTCGCAATACCAGTACTTCCTCATCATCGTCGCCCGTGCTTTCACCCAGCTCTTCCAGCCCGTGATCAATCAGCTCCAGTTCAAGCTCTTCTGTGTTCAGCCCTTCAGGTTTTAATTTAAATACACCCATCTTTTTAAACTGAAAAGCTACGCTGCCACTGTTACCCAAGCTGCCGTTTCCCTTATTAAAATGCGATTTTATATTGGCTACGGTTCTTACATGATTATCTGTTGCGGTTTCCACCAGCACGGCCACTCCATGCGGGCCATAGCCTTCATACAATATTTCTTCAAAATTTTCCATCTCCTTGCCCTGCGCACGTTTAATGGCCGCTTCCACTCTGTCTTTGGGCATGTTCACACTTTTTGCATTTTGGATACAACGGCGCAAAGCAGGGTTTGTGGCCGGGTCGGGGCCACCGGCCTTAACAGCAATGGCTATGTCTTTCCCGATACGGCTGAACTGTTTGGCCATGCGGTCCCAGCGGGCAAACATGGTTGATTTACGTACTTCAAATATTCTTCCCATTGATATCGTTGATTATTTTTGGCGTTGCAAATGTAAGGCAATGGAGTGAAAATGTTTGGGCGGCTCCCGCTTTTACCAAAATGCCGGCTCTGCGGCTCTTTTCAAATTTAGATGCGGGTGCCCCGATAACATGCACCCGGGATAAATAAATAACGTAAATCGTACTACCTTAGCTGCATGAGTGAGCTTTCCATGGGTGATGCATTGAAATTGTTCCTTCAGAAGAGCAGGCTGAAAGGAAGCATGCAGGCTATGCAGATAACAGACATATGGGCGGAGCTGATGGGCAAAACCATTGCCCGGTATACCGACAAGATACAAATCCTGAACCGCACTTTATTTATTGCTACTTCCGTAGCTCCTCTTAAAAATGAATTGCTCTTCCAGAAAGAAAAGATCATTCAGAGAGTGAATGAAGCGCTCGGCGAAAACCTCATCACAGAAATTGTAATCCGCTGATCTATACAGAATGTATATAACTGTGCAGCTGGTCTATGGTTTCCTGCTGCGCCAAAATGGTTTCTTTTACAATGTCCAGCACTGAGATCACCCCGTAAAATTCATTTTTATTGAATACAGGCAAATAACGGATGTTGTGCGCTGTCATTATGTTCATACATTCTTCAAGTGTATGTTCGGGAGCTATGCGGGGCAAATGTTCCAGCATAATTTCACTTACGGGCGTTTCACCCGATGACTTTCCCAGCAGTATCACTTTACGGGCATAATCTCTTTCTGTAGCCAGCCCGCAATACTTTCCCTGGTCATCTACTACGATCACCGATCCAATATTTTTTTCCGACATGATCCTCAGGGCTTCCAGCACAGGAATATCCGCATTAACGGTAATGTTGTGATGGCCCTTGCGTTTAAAGATGTGCGCAACCGTTCTCATAATGCAAGTTTTAATTTAAAAAAATAATACAGATACGGATATGCTTCAAAAGATACGATAAAAGCCTGAAATCCTAAAAATTTGATCAGTGCGGGGATCACCCAAAAAAGAATATGCGGTTTCATGTATGGAGAAGCATTTTTATTTTCGGATGATTGTTCAAAAGATCAGCAAAAAACATTGTTGACATACAATAAGTTCCGCCGCTATAAGTTAATGTACATAGTAACTTTTGAAGAAAAACCGAGTAATAATCCAATACCTGTTGATAGTAATGAGAAACCATTTCCTGGTTGTTTCACTGGTGGTTTGTGCGCAGTTCAGCACCGCAGGCACGGGTCCGCAAAAAACCATGGATGTGTACAGGCTTCCTGCAGATAACAGGAGCGGCAACCATACCCGTTCAGCTTTACCAGCCAACATTGCATCTTTGGAGGCATTACCTGTTGAAGATCAGGTCTTTTTGTGGGCTATAACCAATAATACCATTGGCAGTGATCAGTCTGTTTGCTATAATACCGCTCCCGCTGCTTTAACCGGAAGTGCACCTGCAGGCGGAAACGGAAGCTTTAGCTTTCAGTGGCAAAGCAGTACAATTTCAGGAACTACGGGATTTGCATCTATTGACGGGGCCACAAATCAGGGGTATGCCCCGGGAACATTAACCCAAACCCACTGGTACAGGAGAATAGTGAACTCCGGCGCCGAAAGCGATACTTCCGCCGCCGTACAAATCGCTGCCGATCCTCTGCCTCCTGCAACCATAAGCTATGATCAGTCGCCTTACTGCGGAACCGGTATAGCCACTGTAACCCAAACCGGCTTGCCCGGCGGCACCTACAGCGCTTCTCCCGGACTTTCCATTAACACTGCTACCGGAACGGTTGATCTTGCTGCAAGCAAACCCGGATCTTACACCGTTAATTATACCTTTAGCAGCGGCGCATGCACCGGCACGGCTACTTCCAACATAGACGTGGGTGACCCTATCCTGGTTATTACCAATCCTCTACCGGTGTGCGGATCGCCTACGGCAGATATTACAGTACCCTCTATTACTTTGGGAAGCACCAACGGCTTAACCTACCACTATTATACAGACGAAACGGCGACTACAATACTCGATGACCCCACGGCAGTTGCGGTAAGCGATACTTTTTATGTCAGGGGAACCAGCGCAAGCGGCTGCTTAACCGGCATTGAACCCATAGTAGTGGTACTGAATGACCAGCCGGTCATTACAACCGAAGATACAGTTGTAGCCTGCAAGGGCCTGCGGGTTACCCTAACAGCATCCGCACCGGGAAGTGAAATAACCTGGCAGAACATTGGACCCGGCAACAGCATCGTTGTACAGCCTGCCGCAAACAGCATGTATAAAGCAATAGCCGTAAATGAAGCCGGCTGCACCGATACTGCCATTGTAAGTGTGCAGGTGCGGGATTTTTCCATTTCCCTGAAAGCCAGCCCCAATCCCATGCTCATTGGTATGCCTGCAACGCTTACCACTTCGGCCAGCGCCAATTATGAAGTAATTGGCTGGAAGCCGGAAATATACTTCAGCAATCAAACCGCAAATACCCAGTCGGTTATCATTAATGACACCACAAGTACATTTTATGTTATTGCAAGATCGGAGGATGGTTGTATAGACACAGCGAATGTAAAAACAGCGGTTGATAACACAGACTTTTTCATACCCAACGCATTTACGCCCAACAGGGATGGCAGGAATGATATATTTAAAGTGTACGGATCTTCGGTAACGGCGGCTGAAATAAAGATCTACAATCAATGGGGCGCAATGCTTTATGAAACAAAAGACAATGAAAAAGGCTGGAACGGAACGCATAATAACAACCCGCAACCGGTAGGGCTTTATGTATACGTAATTAAAGTGCGCTTAGCCAATGAAGACACATTCATTAAAAAAGGTACCATAAGGCTGATAAGATAGAATATAAACATTGAGTCAGCAGCCGGTCCGTCGCGGTGCGACAACAGAGCACGATAAAATTTTCAACGATGAAGAAAAGCAGATTTCAAATATTGTTTGCAGCGCTGATGGGCATATGCGGCTGGCATAGCCAGAGCTACGCACAGGTAGATCCTCACTTTTCGCAATACTTTATTCAGCCCATGTTGCTGAACCCGGCGCTTACCGGGGCCATTGAAGGCGATTACCGCGTATCAGCAGTATGGCGCAGCCAGTATGGCAATACCTTTTCAACCAAAGGCATTTCCGCAGAAATGCCCACCAGCAAAAACATCAATCTCGGCGTTAACCTGCTCAATCAATCTTCTGCCGACAAAGCCTATAATTATACCAACGCCTACCTGAGCATAGCCTACACAGGCGTGCGGTTCAAGGATCATTACGTGGTGATGGCCATGCAGGCGGGCCTGTTGAACAGGAGTTTTAATATAAACAAATTACAATTTGGTGAGCAATGGGTATCGGGCATAGGATATGATCCTTCGGCTCATTCATCGGAAGTATTCCAGAAACCCAATGTATTTTCCTTTGATGCCGGTGCAGGACTGGTGTACTACGATGCCACTGCCGATAAAAAGATAAACCTCTTTGGAGGGTTTTCGGCATTTCACATTACACAGCCCAAAGACCCGTTCATTTCGGGAGGTGATAAGCAGTCGTTGCCCCTGCGTTACAGCCTGCATGCCGGGGCAAGGATCATCCTGTCCGACTTGTTGAATATTGTGCCCAACGTATTGTATATGCGCCAGGGCGAAACAGAAGAAAAGATGATGGGCGCCTATGTGCAGGTAAATGCCAGCGAGCAGGTAGACCTGATGTTTGGGGCGAACCTCCGTTTGCAGGATGCCATTGCGCCTTTTGCAGGATTTTATTACAAAGGCTTTACCGTGGGCATGAGCTATGATACCAATGTATCAACCAAAGATGCTATGGAAATGAACAGGAACAGCATGGAAGTATCGCTTTCCTATACCTGGTGGCGCAAAAACAGCATGAAAACAAAACCCTTTTATTGCCCGCGTTTTTAAGAACAAAGACCTACAAACGATATTCATATGCACAAACACAGCAGGCATACAGAGAACAGAAAACCTTTTCTATTGTTGGGCTATGCTGCAACAGTCATCTTCTTTTTGCTCAGCGCCCTGGCAGCGCCTGCCCAAAACGACAGTCCGGGCTATTATACCAAAGGAGAAGCATTGTTTAAGCAGAAAAAATATTACGAAGCCATACAGTATTACGAAAAATACCTGGCTACCGAAATAAAAACAACGCCCCGCTCCCAGCCTTTCGCAGTAAAAAAGAAAGCGCCGGGAAAGTCAAATCTGAACATCCACAATGAGGTGGTTTACCGCCTGGCGGAAAGTTACAGGATGATCAACAACTATACCCTCGCAGAAAAATGGTACAAAGAAGCCATGTCGTTTTCCCGAAAGGCCTATCCTGCCTGTGCCTACTGGTATGGCGTATCATTGCGCGCCAATCAAAAATATGAAGAAGCATTCAATGCGATCACTGCTTTCAGGGAATCCTATACCAAAATGGATGAATTGCTGGTAGGTGCAGATAAGGAACTGGAAAATCTTAAATTCATTAAAGAACAATTGCTGAAAGAAAAGGATGGATTCTTTGTAGAAAGAAAACAAATGCCGGCCAATACTTCAGCATATGCACTGTCGGCTTCACAGGCAGATCGTGCGGTTTATACCGCTGTGCATGAAGATAAAGCAAATGACCTGTATGTTGCCCGCCTGTACGAAGCAGCGCCCCAAAATGGCGTTGCGGGAAAAACAAAAATGATCGCATTAGATGAAGCGCCGGGCATTCATAACGGAATGGCTGCATTTGCAAAAGGGGGTAAAAAAATGTTCTTTACCCGGTGGATGGTAAACAACGGCATTACCACCGCTGCCATTTACGGTTCTGACAAAACAGATACCGGCTGGACAAAACCGGTGCCACTGCCCGAACCGGTAAACATGGAAGGCTCAAATAGCGGCCAGCCTTTTGTCACCGACGATGGAAAATATATTTTGTTTTCTTCCAACCGCGAAGGGGGTGTTGGCAAATACGATATCTGGTATGCTCCGCTGGATACCAACGGCAATGCATTGCTGGCTACCAACGCGGGCAATATTGTAAATACCGCGGGAGATGAGGCATCCCCCTCCTATCATTATACCAGCCGAACGCTTGTATTTTCGAGTAACGGGCACGTGGGTATGGGCGGCTATGATATTTTTTCTGCCAAAGGCGATTTTAAGTTGTCCAACTGGGATAAGCCGGTAAATGCCGGCCAGCCCATCAACTCGTCCAAAGACGACCTGTATTTTATAAGCACTGATGAAGACAACCTCTGGAATACCGGCTGGCTAAGTTCTGACCGGGCAACGGATTGTTGTCTTGAACTTTTTGCGGTACGTCAGGATAACGCACAGTATGTATCGGGATCGGTTACCGATTGCGCCAGCGGTCAGCCTTTAGCACGTACTGCATTAACCGTAAAAGATCCAAAAGGCGGAAAAGTATTGCTCAAACAGCAAACCGGCAGCGATGGCAGATACAGCTTCGAACTGAAGAATACTTCCCGTTTTGAAATTACAGCTGAAAAAGAAGGCTACAATACCGCCAGTGAAAGTTATAAAGTATATTTTGATGCCGGAACAGACAGCGTAAGCAACAATAACATATGCCTTTCTTTGATAACACCGCCTGTTACAAATACCGGAGGATATGATCTGAGCGGATCAGCTACCCTGGCCAAATTTGCCTTCAACCAGTCGGCTTTAGGAAATGGCTCCTATCACGAGCTGGATTCGCTTGCAACACTGATGCACCGCTTCCCTTCCCTGATGATTGAAGTGGGCGGCTATACCGATGGCAGGGGTTCGGAAGCCTACAACTTAAAGCTGGCACAAAAACGGGTAGATGCCTGTATCCGTTATCTGGTCAAAAAAGGCATCAGCAAAAAACGGCTTGTGGGTAAAGCATACGGCGAATGTTGTCCGCTGGAACCGGAAAAAATAAACGGGAAAGATAACCCCGCAGCCAGAGAAAGGAACAGGAGAGTGGAATACAGGGAGGTAAAAAAGTAAGATGGTAAGATGGGAAGATGGTAAGATGGGAAGATGGGAAGATAGTAAGATAGTAAGAGGCGATCAGCAGATATAGATCAATCATCGAACAAATCAACAATATGGGGTTACAAATCCGGCGTTGCCGGTTATACTTGTAAGCTTTTGTTCTTATTAACTGAACTCAAAACATATTGCCATGAACGAAATATTGCTTTTCCTGCTGATCGCTTTTACGCTGGTTACTTTTGTTTCTTTGAACAAAAAAACAGGCAGTGCAGGCCCATTCCCGGGAGATATTTTATCCAAAAGAGCAGGAGCATACCCTGTTGGCGGAATGGCCAGGGTGATCTATTCGGGCGTGATAAAAAAAGCTCAGTATGATTACAGCAGGCTATGGTCGGTTACCGCTATAGCCGGTATAGCTACGGGAACAGCAAACCTGCAAAACGAGCTTACTATTGTTTATCATCAACCCGGCAATAGCGCCCGGCTACAGCCCTATTACCTGCCATCCGGTGAAAGCAGAGGATTTGACGCTGCAGATAACAAAAGAAATTCACTTTTGCTCTGTGATGATGTATGCGTAATTTCTTCTGTCAGCGATTTTCAATACCGCCATGTATTATTGGGAGATGGGGCAGCATGACTACTTAGTAAAAAAGCGCCTTCCGGCGCTAAATAACGGGTGGTTTATCAATCAGGAATATTTTTAAACGGGTTCACAACGTCACCCTTTTTTTACCTCTCTTACCGTGGTATTGCCGCCGCCTTCAAGGGTAAGATTTACGGGTGTATTGGTTTTCCAGTTGCCCCTGCTGAAATCGGGTACTTCCACCGTTTTTGAGTTTTTCGCAACAGATCTTTCACTGAGCGGACCAATTACGCTCCATAAAACGCCATCATATACATCCTGGTCCAACGGCAGTCCATTGCGCAAACAATCAATGGTACGCCAGTCCATCATAAAATCCATGCCTCCGTGACCGCCTACTTTTTTGGCGATATCGCCTACATGCTTCACAATTTCAGGAGTATATTTATCATACAGCGCCGTGAGCTCTTCGGGCTTTATCCATTCATGGCCGAAAGCGACCCGCCCGGGCTCAGGATATTTTTGGGCAACACCTTTGGTGCCGCTGATCAGGTGAATACGGGAATAAGGCCGGGGCGAAGTAACATCGTGCTGCAACATGATGGTTTTTCCTTTATTGGTACGGATCATGCTGGTATTCATATTACCACGGTATGGTTTTCCAACAAACTCGTTATAAAAAGGATCTTCCGCCGCTTTTTCTTTCGCTGTTGCACCCATCATAAAATCATTGGATGACATAGAAACCATATGATCCATTTTATCGCCCCGGTTAATGTTCAGGCACTGCGCTATCGGCCCTAACCCATGGGTAGGATATAAATTACCATTGCGGGATTCGTTCTCCCTTAACCGCCACATTTTAGAATAACTGGTTTTTCCGAAATTGGAGCTCAGCAGATCATGTATATATGCACCTTCGGCATGTATCAGTTCTCCAAACAAACCATGCCGAGCCATATTTAAGGTAAGCAGCTCAAAAAAATCGTAGCAGGTATTCTCCAGCATCATGCAATGCATCTTTGTTTTTTCCGATGTTTCCACCAGTTGCCAGCATTCATCAACGGTAATGGCAATGGGCACTTCCGACGCAGCATGCTTACCGTTCTTCATGGCATATACTGCCATGGGCGTATGCAGTTGCCAGGGTGTGCAGATGTATACAAAGTCAATATCATTGCTTTCGCACAAAGCCTTCCATCCCTCTTCGCCGGTATATTCTTTGGCCTTTGGCAGGCCTTTACCTGTTATCGTTTTTTGCGCCGGGGGAATTCTTTCGGGACGATTATCGCAAAGGGCAACAATTTCTGCGTTTTCAATAAAGGATAAGCGGCCCACAGCGCCCGAACCGCGGTTTCCCAGCCCGATAATGCCAATGCGCACCTTATCTATTTTAGGTGCGGCATAACCGCACATATTAAAGCCGCTTTTTCCCGTATAGGGTAGTGATTCATCTTTATCCATCGGATGATCTTTACCCAGCACGGGTAATCCTGTAGCAATTGCACCGGTACCCAGCGTAATATTGCGTAAAAATTTTCTGCGGTTGGATGTCATGGCAAGTAGTTGAATGAATAATTTTGTATGCGCTAATATCCCCAATTTGTGTGAATAAAAGCGCATCACCCGGAATTTAAACAATCGTTTGTTTCAGATAAATAGGGTTCAGCAAGGGATTTGCTATCTTTCAGCTTCAAAATAAATGAATGAATTATACGCTCGAGGTCATTGCTTTTACCATTGAATCTGTGCTGCTGGCGCAACAATCGGGGGCACATCGCATTGAATTATGCGATAATCCTGCCGAAGGCGGCACTACGCCCGGTTATGGTACGATCAAAACTGCAAGAGAAAAAACCTCACTTCTCCTTTATCCCATCATTCGCCCGCGTGGTGGTGATTTTTTATACAGCGATGAAGCATTTGAGATCATGAAAAGAGATGTGCTGCTCTGTAAGGAACTGGGCTGTGATGGTGTGGTGACCGGGCTATTACAGGCCGACGGAAGTGTTGATAAAAAGCGTACTGCGGCATTGGTGGAAGCCGCGTACCCGCTTGGCGTTACTTTTCACCGTGCATTCGATCGTGTAGCCAACCCGTTTGAAGCCCTGGAAGATATCATAACCACCGGCTGCGAACGGATCCTCACCAGCGGATTGAAACCTGCAGCAACAGAAGGTGCAGAAACGCTTGCCGGGCTTGTACGGCAATCCGATGACCGTATTATTATTATGCCGGGTTCAGGCATAAGATCAGAAAACATTGTTGCTTTAGCCAGGCAAACAGGCGCTGCAGAATTTCACTCTTCGGCAAGAAAAACAGCAGACTCAAAGATGGAATATTTCAATGCCGCCATGAACGAAAACCTGCAAACCGCTGAACTGGATAGCGGGGAAGTGAAGAAAATGATAGCGGCGCTGCAAACACTGGACTGATTTTGATTTGAGATTTGAGATTGAATCCGTTTGTCAGTGTGAGCCGTCGGTTGCTCATACCTTACACCTCTTACCTCAGGTCTAATTCCCTCCCAGCGCACCTCTGAAGCCGATGCGGATCCCGGAACGCTGGAACCCCTGGTTGCCGAAACCCCATATGTAATCAACCCTTATTATTTTAAGAATATTTTCTATCCCGCCAAATGCTTCATAATAATAATTGTTTTTATTTACTACAAAAGCGTTGGCTCCCCCAACAAGATGGAGGTTGAGCTTTTTGATAAACGGGATCTTGTTCGTTAGAAACCCATTAAAATGATGCTCCACATTTAAAGTAGCGTACAACCTTTCGGTGGTAGAACGGGCATAGTAAGGCGCCAGTTGAAAACTGTTCAGGTATTCGGTAGCAACAAGCATCTGGTTGCCATTGAAATGCTGGTAATCGGGTATCTCCAGCCTGCGGTTGTTGAAAAAACCGCCTACTGAAATATTATAGTCAAACATACCGGCCAACCTTACATTGATATCGTCCTTTACAGAAAACTTCCACCGGTCATAATCCACATCGCTGCCCAGCACTCCATTTATTCCTTTGGCATAACTTATGGTGAACATCGGGTACCTGGAGCCGAGGTTAATTTTACGTTCGGGCAACTGTATATACTTCGTGCCGGGCCGGTAACTAACGGTAAACGCCGCAAACAAGGCCTGGTGCCGCTGAAAATTTTCTGAAACCAGCTCTACAGGGTAATTGGGCGTTCGCCTGCTTAAATTTTTGGCACTGCCCCAATAGGTGTCGTCGGTATTCGACAGTGGGATCCTGTCCTGATAACTGATATTCGCCTTAATGGTAGCACCCTCTCCCACCCCCCTTGTAAATGCGATCTCGGCAAATCCGGCTTCATAAATTTTCAAATAATTGCTCCCAAACAAAAGTGTATTGTATGTATTTACAATTGGTCTTACGGGATTATCATTATTGAGCTGGAATATTTTTTTACCGCCGGCAAGCGCGATCGAATTGATACGCCCCTTTCCAAACGTATACCGGGCGGCCATGTCGCCATTAAA
Organism: Agriterribacter sp.; assembly: GCF_035444585.1. Classification (GTDB taxonomy): domain Bacteria; phylum Bacteroidota; class Bacteroidia; order Chitinophagales; family Chitinophagaceae; genus Agriterribacter. Next base: position 4,756 of record NZ_DAOMOZ010000070.1, on the reverse strand, counting down.
GTGACGGTTGGTAAACCCGTAGCGCACTGTAGGCGTAACGGAAACAGACCGGTTCTCTGTAAAATTCCTCGAATAGGTTGGACCAAAGTTAATATTAAATCCTTCCACCGTATTGAAATTGGTTACTTCGATCAATGGCGGGTAGCTGAACGAGGATTTCTTACTTTGCCTGTTGAATGTTTGCCCGAATATCAAAATGCCCAATGGAGTAAACCTGTTTTTTCTCCTGTCAACGGAATCGAGGTATCTGGGATCGCGGCGTACGATCTCCAGGCTGTCTTTTTTCAGGTAGTCCATTATTTCGTCATCCAAAAGCGGTACGGGACGAACGGTATCCCAGTAAGCGCGGGGCTTTTTATTGGATCCCGTGTCGTATTTTAAAATGATATTGCTGAAGTAGTCTTTATCAAACTCTGGATCAAGTATGTAATCCGAATAAACGGTAACAAAACTGCCTTTGGCATCAAAACCAAACATTTTAACTGCGGGATACACCACCTGGCTGTGGATCATCCATACATCCTTGGTAACGGGCACGTACAGATGCTCAATACGCAATGTGTCGGCCAGTTCCATCTGCGATTTTTTGGTAAGCATCAGATCTACGCTGTGGATCCGCCATTCATCCTCAACAATATTGATATAACCGCTGAACAGGGGCTCATAGCTTCGTTTAGGCGTAACCTTTATATGGTTGATCAGCCGCCCGTTCTCGGTAAAGCTGCCCATGAACTTGTAACGGTAAAAATTCAAAGCATTTTCAGCAATGGGCGATATGAAGCCCCGTGGGTTGAGGGCGTTGCTGATCTGTATATTGTTATCGTAAAACGTTACATACCTCGGACTGCCGAATCCAAAGCCATCAGACTGGCCGCTTACCCTTGTTGAGGTAACTTCCACCTTTTCTTTTTCCGGCTTTTGAAAGGAGTAGGCAGCTATGGTTTCGGAGAGATAGATCATTTTATTTTTTCCCGTATCCCCGTCCGCAAAATCAATCTTCTGACCAAGGATCGTTTCGGGATAATCCCGGAGCCTGAGTTGTCCTTTGATGTATACCTGGCATTGAAAAGCATTTACCTGGTCTTTATAAAAGGAGCGTTTTTTTATTGCCTGCCGGATGATCCCGTAGGCGGGATCTTCTGCATCTCCTATTACTATCTCCTTTAGTATGAGCTCCTGCAGGAGAAGGGTAAAATCAACTTCCAATCCCTGCCGCTGCACGGTTATTTCCTGTTCCTGCATCTTATACCCAACGTGCATGCATTGGAGCGTATAGTTTCCCGGAGGAAGATTGAGTATATATTTACCGGCATTATTAGCGGTAGTACCTATTACGCCGCCCTTAACAACCACCGAGGCAAACGGAAGAGCATTTCCTTTATTGTCTTTTACCGTTCCCGCAACAGGAACGGCAAGCACAAATAAACGGCAACCGGCAAGGAAAACTGCAAGCAACAAATATCTTTTCATGCAACAACATTACCCTCACGAAAATAAGGCTTTGTAACCAAACGCAACAGCACCCTCTCAGAACAGGCGGCGAAGCAACGAGCCGCTCATCGCTGCAAATGCTGCTACCACCGCGCCGGTCATTGCCGTTAATCCAACCAGCAAAAAAGGACTATCGGCTTTTATAACCAGCACAGAAATTTTATGGGCAAGCAGATCATCGTTGGCCGAACTGATCCACCAGGCCAATCCTCCCCACAGCAGCAGAAGAGAAACAAAGCCGGTTATAAATGCCATGTACGGCTTTTGAAAAATGACAATGGCAATTAAGAAAGATACTACGGCAATGCTCCACCAGGGAAGGTACAGGCAGGCAACAAAACTGAGCAATGCGGTTAGTATGATCGAAACTGTAAATTTCATGTTGTTGATTTATTGATCGATTTGTAGTTGACTGGTAGCTCTGAGCCGTCAGCCGTCAGCTTTCAGCTTTGGGCTTTCAGCTTTTCAGCTTGAGCGTGCTAACGATTGCCTGATAACTCATTGATGCATTCACTATTCACTATTCACCTCTCACTTCTCACCTCTCACCATTCACTCACGGCCAAACTCCATTTTCCACACCAGTTTATCTCCTTCCTGTTCGCCTCTTTTCATGAACCATGCCTTGTAATATTCGCCTGCCGCCCATTTATCCACAAATGAGTCGTAATAAGGGCTGCCGGGATTGCCCGATTGACCGCCGGGGTATATAACATAAGCCGTTGTTTCGCCTGTTAACTCAACTACCATACGCCAACTGGGACCGTGGTTGTGCTGCATGGCATTGATAATATGCGCACCGCCGCCTACGGGCAAACCTGTTCGGGCAAAGGGCATCATGGCAGCGCCCAGCAAATGATAGATAGAGGTATTTTTATTGGCGCCCCAGGTCAGTTGATTGATGGCACTCAATGAATCCGCAGTTTTTGCAGCTTGTTTATACGCGCTTGTTATTACATCTGCAATGGTTTCATGTTCAGGTGTATTGATATTGTCAATGTATTTAAAAGCCGTATCACGCAGCAAAGCTTCTATTAATGTTTTTTCGGAGGGGCGCAGTGCTGCAACGCCGGCTTTCTCAAATTCATCATCCCATACCTGCTTTTCAAGATTATCGTACCACAGCTTAAAAACAGTAGCGCCTCTTTCGTTGATATTGTTGTACAGCGACCAACCGCTTACGATATCAAGATATTTTCTTTCATTTTCATTCAAAAGGCTATCCTTAATATGCCTGAGCAGTAAAGGTCTTGCGGTTTCTGCAAATACATTGTAGTTGTCGTTTTGCAGCTTCATCATATCGTCGGCTGTAACGTTATGGATGGCATTCAGTTTCCGGTTAATGGCTATGCCCCTGTACAGGTCGTAATAACCGGGAATAAAATAAGGATAAGTGCTGTCGGCCGGGCGCTGGTTGGCGCTGCTCACGAATCCTCTTCCGGGGTTGAGAACATGCGGGTTTTCATCCATAGGAATAAAACCCTGCCACATATAGCTGCTGTCTTCCCCCGGCATAACATATAAGCCCTGCCGGTTCCAGCGTGCAGGCAAAACGCCCTGGTGCCAGATAGCAATATCGCCCGATTTGGAGGCGAAAGCAACATTATGCGCGGGATTGGTGAAATATTGTAATGCATTTTTATAATCTTCGTAATTGCCGGCACGGTCCAGGTAATACCACACCAGCAATTCATTTGAAGGATCATGCGCTTTCCAGCGTATGGCAAGAGGGGTAGTAATTGACCCATCTGCAGGAGGGTAGCTGTTATCGTATGCAACAGGACCAAAAACGGTATATGCTACCGTATCATACACTACAGGCTTTCCTTTCACTTTAATTTCTTCTATGCGCAAACTGCTGTTCTTCCAGCTGCTGTCGAACCAATACTGTGTTTTGGTTTCATCTTTAAACCGCACGGCATAATAATCCATCACATCTCTTTCGGAGCTGGTAAAGCCAAAGGCGATGCTGTCGTTGAATCCTATAATAATGCCGGGTGCGCCGGGAAAACTTACACCGTAAGCGTTCATGGTGGGCGTGGTTACCTGCATTTCGTACCAGATAGCAGGAAAGGAGAGATCAAGATGAGGATCATTGCAAAGTATAGGGGCGCCGCTTTGTGTTCGTGAGCCGCTTACCGCCCAGTTGTTGCTGCCATTGGCAGGATTGGGCTTTTTGATCTCCTGCAATGTGCCGGCTATATTGCCGAGGTATAATGAATCCGAAGCGGCAGGCGCAGCAGGCGTTACCGTGGGCGCCGGGAAAACGGTTCCTCTGGGAATAACAGGATCAAGCGAATCGGCCACCTGCGGAAAAAGAATACGCAATGCCTCATCACCGAAAAAAGCCCTGGCTTTTGTTAATGGCAGGTCTTCCGAATGTCCCGATAAGGTTTCAGCCATTTGTTTTACAAAGAGTGCGGTTTTAAGATTGCTCCATTTTTCCGGGGTGTATCCCAATAATTTATATTCTACGGGCAGCCGGCTTTGGGGCAATGATGCTATATATGCGTTTACTCCCGCTGTATAATTATCTACCTGCGCTTTGGTGATGGGGTTGGCTTCCATTTCCTTCAGCATATTTTCCGCCGCATATACCATCCCCAGCCTTCTCCTGCCTTTATCGTAATTCAATGCGTTCTCCCCCACGATCTCGCTTATACGTCCCGCTGCTGCATAGGTCTGGAATTCCATCTGCCACAAACGGAAACGGGCATGCAGGTATCCCTGAATAAAACAGGCATCATCATCGTTATCTGAAACAATATGAGGCACCAAACGATCATCAATATATACAGTTGATCTCCCTTTGAGCTGCGGGAATTGAAGATCATCATTAAAATCCTGTCCTACCGGTTCTGCGTTTTGCCATATTCCGTGCTGCGGACTTAAAAAGCTGCCCAGCGGAACCGGGAGCCAGGTGCGGGTACCCAGGGCAATGATCAGTGCAACAGTGATGATAAATGAAATGCAGAAAAAGACAATTCTCATGGCTTAAAATTACAGGGTTGAAGCGAAAATTGCGAAAATATTTATGCCTGGGACAAAGCACGAAAGTGATATCCGGAGGAAAAGACCAAATCCTAAATAACAAGAAACAAATAAGGATCAAAATTCAAATTCAGAGAATACAGAAGAACCAGGATTGGCGGTCAGCAGGCAGTAGTCAGTAGTCAGTAGTCAGTAGTCAGTAGTCAGCATTCAGCCGTGAGCATTCAGTCTATATGAAAAAGGTTTCGGAGCAGCAGCAGTCGAAAAGATTGCT
>NZ_DAOMOZ010000069.1:0-20634 GCF_035444585.1 Agriterribacter sp. | reverse complement strand
TCCATTTCAGGAATTTCAAAAAATTGTCTGCCGCAAAAATGGTCTAAGAAATGAAGCACCAGTGCTTCCGATTTTTCAAAACTGTGTAATGCATCATTGCGCCAGGTGTGGGGAAGATTTTTACCTATAAAAACTAGGTCGCCTTCAGTAAACCGGTCAATATTATCGCCCACCATCCGGCTGCCGCTGCTTTCAAGAATAAGGGTGAGCTCATACTCGTTGTGAAAATGCCAGATACCCGGAAACCGATCTTCGTGTATATACCTGTTTACACTAAAAGAAGCCTGATAGGGTATATTCACTTTAATGAGCATGGGTTGCATAGCAATGATTTTATAACATCAAGATAACGAAAATAATAACATGGCGCTATTATCTCATCACTTTTCAGCTTTTTGCAAATACAATACAAACCAACCCTGCTATATAGCACAGGAACATTCCATACAGCCATTTTGAGGTACCCGGAGGTGCTTCTCTGAATTCTTTCCACACAAATACCCCCCAGATGGCAGCAATCATCGCATTACCCTGACCCAGCCCAAATGAAATGGCAAAACCGGCTTCGCCTGCAGAAAGAATGCTCAATACCAGTCCGCCCCCCCATATTATCCCTCCCAGCAAGCCCATCACATGGTCTTTGGCGTTACCTTCAAAATAAGCAGCATACCGCAACGGCTTCCCCTCCACAGGTTTCTTCATGAGCAGCGTGTTAAAAATAAAATTGCTAAGCAGCACACCTATGCCAAAGCATACTACAGCGGTATATGGACCGAGCTTACCTGCTTCGGGTGAGCGGAAATCGGCATACATGGCCCCGGCAATAAACCTGTAAAAGAAACCGAATAAAACGCCTGCGGCCAGGGTTAGCAGGATCCCTTTTGCAGATACTTTCTTTTGGCTGCGTGAGAGTTTCCGGTGGGCGGTTGCCGACAAAAGGATAGCAGTAGCAATTAAGACAACCCCTCCAAAAAGCAAACCAGCGTTGCCAACAGGTGCAGCTATATAATTTACCGATACGCCCAGTACAAGCCCGAAACCTGCTCCCACCGGAAAGGCCACTGCCATGCCAGCCAGTGCAATGGCAGCAACAAATAATATATTAGCCGCGTTAAAGATCGCACCTCCCAGCACAGCAGAAAAAATATGCTCCCACTCCGCCTGTGCCAGGTCAGGTAAAAAGCCACGCCCCGCATTACCATATGAGCCAAGCGTAAATGCGAACAGCAGTGCTACCAGCACAATACCCATTACGTAATCCCAGTAAAAAAGCTCAAACCGCCAGGATGGGCGTACCAGCTTCTGCATATTCGGCCAGGATCCCCAGCATATCATTGTAATAACAGAAAAGACAATGGCAAGCAGATAGGTTTCAATAATAAACATCGCAGGATTTAAGATTTGAGATTGAGATTTAAGATTTGAGATTGAGCGGTTGCAAAACACAGGCAGATGCATACCAGCTTCCATGCCGTTTTTGCATTATACCCGCCATCTGCTGTACATTTCGGGTGCAGGTTGCCCGTTTACCTCCTTTATGCTACCCTGTTTTTCAACGTTTTTCCCTGCAGCGCCCTGAGTACTTCTTCAGCCGCCATATACTGTAATTCGGGTACGCTCCTTTCGCTGTACCATGCCGTGTGCGAAGTAAGCAGCGCCTGCCTGCAATTCCGTAAAGGATGTGTTTCCGGCAAAGGTTCCGTTTCAAATACGTCTAACCCGGCCATTATCTGCTGTTTTTCCAATGCAGCAGCCAGCGCCACGGTATCTACCAGGCCTCCTCTTGAGGTGTTGACCAGGATAGTTCCTCTTTTCATGCTGCCGATGGTCGTTTCATTGATCAGGTGGCGGGTGGCCTCACTGAGGGGCAGATGCAGCGAAATAATATCAGCGGTTGCCAGCAGCTCATCCAGCGGCAGCGCCCGAACGCCTGCCGCCGTCATTACCGCTTCAGCTACATTGGGATCATACGCCGCAGCCGTAAAACCAAAGGGCTTCGTACGTTCCAGCACCGCTTTTGCTATACGCCCATAGCCGATAGTGGCAAAAAGCATGTCACCGAAAGCAGGCATCGGTAGCGGAGGCACGATCTTCCATATACCTTCCTTTATACGGCTATGGGTTTCCGTTAGCTGCCGGGCCAGTGCCAGTGCAAGCGAAAAAGTGTGATCAGCAACTTCATTAATACAGTAATCGGGAACGTTGCATACAGGGATCGCATGCTGTCTGGCCGCCTCCAGGTCAACATTATCCACCCCTATCCCGTACCGCACAATTACCCTGCATTTTTTCAACCCTGCGATCACTTTAGCTGTCACCGGCGCCCACTGCACCAAAAGTGCATCGGCATCGGCGCCCCCGGAAAGAATATCTTCCTCGGTAGTGCATCTGGCAGCTTTCACTTCAAACCCGTGTGCGTTCAGCAACCCCGTTTCCGGGGCCAGGCTGGCAAACCCGTGATCTGTAATAAATACTTTTCCTTTATCCATAATAAATCAATAAAAGCTCCGGCAAAAAATTATATAGCCGCATACAACTGCTCTCTCTTTTCATCCATTATCAACACCGATTTGATATGATTCCCTTTTGCCTCCTTCATATCATTGAAGGCCGCCACGCCATCGTCCAGGCTGTAATAATGCACCCATGAATGCACATCCACTTTTTGGTTCCTGATAAGCTCCAGTGCATCCTCCATATCTTCCTGTGTAGCGGCATAACTCCCGATCACCTGTTTTTCGGCAAGCACGATATCATAGCTGTAAAACGAGCGGCTGTTTTCATACAGGCCGATCACGATCAGCACCCCTCCCTGCCGAACGGCATGTAATCCTTTATAGCTGGTATCGGGTGAGCCCACGGCATCCACTACCAGGTCTATACCTTCTCCTCCTGTCATCTCTGTTATTACAGTGTCCAAATCAGACTCAGCAGGATTAACTACTGCAATCGCGCCTAATCTTTCAGCTACCGCCAGCCTTTCATTCCGTATATCGGCAACGATGATATTCACGTTCCGCAAAGTCTGGAAAGCCTGCTGGGCCATTAACCCAATTGGTCCCGCACCGATCACCAGTATGTTCTTCATGGTTATATGCCGGGTAAGCTTAACCAGGTGAACGCCATTGGCCAGGGGCTCCGAAAGACATGCTTCACGAAGATCAACACCGGCAGGAACCGGTATGAGACAATATGCCGGCACATTTACATAGCCCGCAAAGGCGCCGTTCCTGTGCATGCCAAATACTTCCCGGCTTTCGCAAAGATTGGTTCTGCCCGTGATGCAGGAAGCACAATGTCCGCAGGAGATAATTGAATTGCTTACCGCTATGCTGCCCGGCTCCCAATGCTGCACGGCTTTACCTGTGGCTACAACTTCCCCGCAAAACTCATGTCCCATGATCAGGGGTGGCACACGCCTGGTGCTTTTCTGTCTGAATGTTTCCAGTTCGCTTCCGCATATTCCGCAGGCCGCTACTTTCAGCAGCACTTCGTCATCTTTATATACAGGCACAGGCTGGTTGTTTATTTCGAGCCGGTGATATTCGGGATAAAAAAGTGCTTTCATGGTTTTAGGCTGTACTTGTACTCCGCTCATACCAATTCAAAACAATTGTTTACAATAATATTTTATATCATACCGGCACTAATCGTTTACGAGCGCTACTGCGCGTATGGGAGATCCGTCGCGCCCTTTGAAGTTGAGCGGGAAACCGATGAATGTAAACTGCTCCGGCACTTTATCAAGATTAGCCAGGCTTTCCACGATCACGATCTCTTTTGGTAACAGGATATCATGATGCAGTTCAAACCAGTCTTTACCCGGTGTAGGCATATCCATGCCCAGCATGCGGATATTTTTTCCTGCCAGGAACCGGGCAGCTTCCTGCGAAAATGAAGGGAAATCGCTGAAAAAATAATCCCTGCCAAAGTGCTTATGCCAGCCGGTTTCACAAATGATCCTGGCACCCGGAACCAATAATTTTTCGTAAGGCAAAAAGTCCTTTACAGTCAGTTCTTCATTCGCCTCTTTGGGTATGCGCAACAAACGGGCGGGCCCGTAAAACCATTCCAGGGGCATCTGGTCTAAAGTTTTACCATCATCCAAAAAATGGTACATGGCGTCCAGGTGTGTGCCCTGGTGCGACCCAATGGTGATCTGGGATATATTATACCTCAGCGTTTTCGTATTTCCATGTGGAATAATGCTCAACTTGGGATCGCTGGGAAAGGTTTGCTGCCCGTGTTCCAGCGGATGAGAGAGGTCAATAAGTTGCATATGAATACTGATTAATGCTTTAAGTATACTCCTGTTATTTTGCAAGATAGCCGCCATCTACCACCAAATCGCTCCCCGTAATAAACGAGGCGTCATCGCTTGCCAGAAAGGCTGCAGCCGCAGCTACCTCTTCCGGCTTTCCCTGCCTGTTCAGTAAATGCATGGCAGATGCCCTTTCGTTTTCCGCTTCTATATCCAAATCCAGCTTTACGCATGAATCAACAAAAGCCTTCGTATAAATATATCCCGGACATAAGGTATTTACCCTGATGTTAAAAGGCGCCAGGTCCTGTGCCCAGCATTTGGTCAATCCCCGGATCGCGAACTTTGTGGCATTATAGGTGGCGAAATTCAATTGCCCCACGAAGCCGCTCACCGAGGAGAAATTGATAATGCTGCCGCCTCCGTTCTTTTTCATTTGCGGCACTATATATTTCGCCATCAGCGATGTTCCGCCAATATTCACGGAATTCACTTCCCGCCAATCCTCCGCCGTTGCTTCCACTCCCTTAAATACAAACCGGGCAGCAGTATTGATGAGGATATGCGCAGGGCCCACTTCTTTTTCAACAGCAGCACAAGCAAACTGTGCCGCCTGCTCGTTACTGATATCAACCGGCCAAAAATAAGCGCCGATCGTCGCAGCCCTGTTATCGCTGTCGGAGTGAATATCCAGCAGCACTACCCTGCAACCTTCTTCCGCCATGCGCACACCGGTAGCATATCCCAGGTCGCCCAGTCCGCCGGTTATGACCGCAATTTTATTTTTAAGTCCTCTCATAAGTTTCCCCTGAATTTCATGAATTGTCGTTAAGTAAAGGTTAGCAACTTCATATTATTTTACTACCTTAAAACTATATTTCCCCGACTGTAAAGCGAAGCTTGTTGTTCCTTTATTTTTTCCTGTAAGCCGCACGCCCTTTGCTTTATTGGCAGGGATACCGCTCTCGGTTATCTGTCCTTCCACAGGAAGTACAAGGGTGGCAGAAGTATTGGCGGGAATAGTGATCTCGCAGCTAAACGTTGTGCTGTTATCCTGCCAGTTTACAACAATATTTCCCATTATAGAATGATAGGATCCTTTTGCCCAGGTAAGGCTTCCTCCCGGTTTCGGTTTAATGATAAAATGCCTGTACCCGGGATTCAGTTCATCATAATTTATCCCGAGGATATGTTTATACATCCATTCTCCCACGGCGCCGATGGCATAATGGTTAAACGAGTTCATCCCCGGGCCCTGAAACCCCCTGCCTTTTACATATCCGTCCCAGCGCTCCCAGATAGTAGTGGCTCCCTGGTCTATAGAATACAACCACGAAGGAAAACGGTGGCTCTCCAGCAGTTTATATGCTACACCGGCATATCCATTTGCGCTCAGTTGGTTCATGAGCCTGATGGTAGTTTGAATACCGGTTGAGATCCGGAAGTCGTATTCCTTTACCGCATTTACCATATGCTGTACCACTTTCTCTTTTAAAGTATCAGGCACCAGGTCAAATTCCAGCGCCAGGGCATAGCCTGCCTGGGTATCTCCTTTTACAACACCATTGGCATCTATGAATTCCCTGATAAATGTATTGCGTATCTCATGATACAGCGTATGGTAATATTTATATTCCCGCGACTTTCCCAACACTTTCGAGGCATTTGCCAGCAACCGGGTGGAATACGCAAAAAAGGCAGTAGAATACAGGTCTTTGGGAACACTTCCTTTAGCTTTCGGATACCCGTCTACTCTGATGGTATTGCCGTTTAACCAATCACCGTAATTCTGGCCCACTGCATTTACACGGATATGATCGCTGTTCTGGCTATGAACGTAATCAATGAACTTTTTCATCGCATCATACTGGCTCTCCAAAATGCGCTTATCTCCATAATTCACGTAGGCCTTCCAGGGAATAATAACACCCGCGTCAGCCCACCCTGGCGCATCATAAAAAGTCATGCCCACCTGTGGTGCATAATTTGGGAACCTGCCTTCCTCTGTTTGCATATCTCTGATATCCCTGAACCACTTCGTGTAAAAAGCGGCCATATCCATATTGTATATAGCGGTCTGGGAAAAAACCTGTGCGTCTCCCATCCATCCGCACCGCTCATCACGTTGGGGGCAGTCTTCAGGAATGCTGTGCATATTCCCCAGTTGGGTCCATAAAATGTTTTCCCATAGTTTATTCACGTCTTTATTGGAAGTTTCAAACCTGGAAACGATGGAAGAAGAAGACGCTACTACTTTACCTGTAAGTTCGTTCAACGCTGGAACATGGTCCAGCCCGGAAATTTCCACATATCTGAATCCATGATAGGTAAACCGGGGCTCATATTCCACCTGCTTCTCCGTTCCAGGGATATACACATCCGTTTGCTTTGCAGTGCGAAGATTTTTCACGTACAACGTGCTGTCTTCATCCAGCATTTCTCCATACCTGAAAACAAGCTTCCTCCCCGGGTTATAGGGGATAGCCAGCTTTACCCACCCGGCCATATTTTGTCCCATATCAAAAATACAGGTACCCTTCGCTACTTCAAAAACATGTATCGGCTTTACTTCTTCCACTATTTTTATCGGTTCGTTCATTTGTGCATTCAGGGTGATGGATACAGAGGGATCGGTAGTTACCGGCTCCCAGCAACTATCGTCAAAACCGGGTTTCAGCCAATGCCGGGGCTGGTACCGTGCATCAAACACCTCCCCGTCAAATATGGATGCTTCTTTTATAGGTCCGTCCTTCAGAATTTTCCAGCTTTCATCAGTAACCACGGTATCTGTTGTACCATCGACATATGTTATGTGCAACTGTGCCAGTAATCTCCTGTTGAAACCATAATTACCCCTTTGTGGCTTGCCATGCGTAAACAGCACACCTGCATACCATCCGTCGGCCAGGCTTGCCCCTATTACGTTGCGGTCGGAAAGGAGAATATCTGTAACGTCGTAGGTTTGATATTGTACGCGGGTGAAATAATCTGTCCATTCGGGAGCTAATACATAATCTCCTACTTTACTTCCATTCAGATACACTTCATAAACCCCCAGTGCAGTGGCATATAAAAATGCTTTTTTAATTTTCTTGGCAACCTTAAATTCTTTTCTCAAGAGAGGAGACGGCGGTATGATGTGCATATCCTGAGCCGTTGCCTCCAACACCGGCTCCTGCCCAATCCATTTTGCTTTCCAGTCTTTTTTATCCAGCAATCCCATAGACCAGTGTTTGATTGCGCTCCATCCACTTTCATTATTGTGCTCATCCCATATTTTGACCTTCCAATAGTAAATCTCACCGGAAGAGAGGGGCTTTCCGCCATAAGCAACCTGGTTGGCTGCTCCTGATCTTACTTTGCCGGAATCCCACATCTCTCCGGTATCACCCTCAAGTGTTACGCTGTCTTTGGACACCATGATGCGGTAATATTGCTGCATTTTTCCCCGCTGCAACGAAACCAGTTCCCAGCTAAAACGCGGCTTCAGGTTGTCTATCCCATATGGATTCTTAAGATATTCACATCTGAGATTAGTTAGCTCTACTACAGGAAGCGGATTACCCGTACCCCTTAGTGAAATAAAAGTGACCGTAAAAAACAACAGGGTATGAATACTTATTTTCAGGTTTCTGCTTGTCATGATGCATCAAAAGTTTTATTGCCAATATATATTAAACAGCGCACTATTACAGATCAATTATAAGCCATTGTATGATCAGTAACCATCGTTCTGCGTGAGCCCTCTGGGTGCCTTCTCTATTTCTACCTGGGGAACAGGGTATACCAGCCTGAATGGTTGGATATCAAAGGCTCCGGAAACATAATCTTCTCCCAATCCCCTCGGTGTGCTTGGATCTGCTTTTTCGGTGACGCCGTACGCCCTTATTACATCGATCGCTCTTTCTGTTCTCACCAGGTCGGGCCACCGGTGACCTTCAAAAGCAAGCTCTACCCGTCGTTCTTTTTCCACCGCCATTCTGAAAGATTGCTGATCCGGCAGGTCAAGCGGGGTTTTATCCGCGAGTCCCGCCCTGTGCCGTATGCCATTGAGCAGGTCAAAGGCCTCCCCGCCGGAAACATATTGCACTTCATTCAAAGCTTCCGCCAGCATCAGCAATACATCCGCATACCGGTATACGGGAAAGTTACAATCATTCCTGTCTGCAACGCCGGCATCATATATCCACTTGTTGATATAAGGCGAATGAACAAAGTTTCCCAGGCTGTTGGTGTACCCTGTTTTTAAGGAAATATCCTTGCGGAGATCTCCCGGCTCGTAAGCCGCTATCAGGTCTTTGGTAGGTATATTCCAGCCGGTTCTGTTCGAGCCCGTGTAGCCGAATATGGCACTGTATGCTTCTGACCCGATAGGTACCCAGGAAAAAATATTATTGTTGCTCATGCCGTCGATAGCAGCATTGTACTGGATCTCAAAAACAGATTCGGAGTTGTTCTTAAAAGCAGGGTCAAAACAGTTTTGATAGTCAGGCTGAAGCGTATAGCCCAATGCAGTAATGCTTTTCAATGTATTGACGGCATCGGAGAACTTTTTTTGTGTCATCTGAATCTTGGCTAACAACATCAGTGCAGCTCCCTTTGTAATCCTCCCGACATCGGAGGAAGAATAGGTATCAGGCAGGGCCGACACGGCTACTCCAACATCTTCAATGATCTGTTTATACACATCTTCATGCGATGTCCGCCCTGTAGTATATGCATCAGATAAGTTCTCCACAGGCGTAAGAACAAGCGGAACAGATCCGTAAAACCTCACCAGGTTAAAATAGTAAAAAGCGCGCAGGAATTTGCATTCACCCGTCATTCTTTCCTTTAACCCATTCGTTGTAAACGCAAACCCGTCAATTTTCGACAATACGAGATTGATCCTGTAAACAGCATGATAAGCAGTGTTCCAGTAATTGGAGCTGGTATTGATGGCCCCGTCTCTGAACTCATCAATTTCTTCCAGCAGCACTACTCCAGCCCTTTCGCTCGGATTAAAATAAACACAGGTATTATCCGACCTCAGCTCGTTCAAAAGAACATACGTTGAAGCCTGCGTTTGCAGCGTTGCATATAGCCCGTTCAGGGCTTCGGTAAAGTCGCGCTCCGTCTTAAAATAGGTTAAAGACGTCGTGGTAAGATTCGGATTGATATCCAGGAATTCTTTTGAACAGGAAGACACTATGATGAAACCTATAACAACTGCAATACGATTTATTCTTTTCATACTCCCAAATATTTTTACGTAAACAATTTAGAATGTGGTATTGATACCCAGGGTGAGTATCCTCGGCAACGGGTAATTTTGCTTTTGCCATCCGATCATCAGCACATTTCCATTTAGGCTGGCATCGGGATTATTCAGTGGTATCTTTGAAATAATCAGAGCGTTCTGAACTGAGAAATACAACCTGCAGGATTTCAGGACCCTGCTTCGATTCAATAATCTTTCACTGAAGGTATATCCCAGAGTAATATTGTCTATCCTGGCATACGAACCATCTTTGACCCACATACTGCTACCCATGCGGATATACTGGAGCTGATCAGGATAGTTGGTGGTAGGATAAATACCATTCCCCGGCTGCTCCGGCGATCTCCACCTGTCTTTTACATCCGCCAGCACATTAAATACACCATCCATATTCCTTATGGTTTCATAATAACTTAGCATTACATCATTTCCTACCGAGCCGCTCACAGAAATATTGAGATCAAGGTTTTTATATTGCACACTGTTCCTCAGACCAAAAATAAATTTAGGATGAGGGTTTCCAATAATCGTCCTGTCATCGCCTGTAATCTGATGATCCCCATTAATATCCCTCATCTTAAGCGTACCCGCATGTGCTCCGGGATTATTGTGAAGATCGGCCGTAGCTTCCGCTTCATCCCTGTAGATGCCATCAATGATCCATCCTTTATATAAAGCAATCGGCTTCCCAACCTCTGTTGTGGTACCTCCCCACCATATGTTCCCGGACTCTATCGGATCCTGGCTGTCATTCAGTTCCAGTACTTTATTTTTATTAAAGCTGATATTAAATGACGTTTCCCACCGGAATGCCTTTTTAACTATATTCTGCGAATTGATCCCTATTTCCCATCCTTTATTTTGCATCTTACCAACGTTGGTGAGCAACTGTCCCACACCGGTAATAGTGGGTACCGGCCTGTTCAATAATAAATTATAGGTAAGGCGGTCATAATAATCTACTGTGAGAGAAAGCCGCCTGTTGAAAACGCTGACATCAAGACCGATATCCAGTTCTTTATTCTGCTCCCAGCGAAGGTTTTGGTCAACATAACTGATATAATTGCCTGCTGCCAGTTGGTTCCCCAATATGTAATTGGATTTTTGAAGTCCTGAAACATATGCAAAAGATGAAGTGAAGTTGTTGTTTCCCGTAATACCATAGCTTCCCCTGATCTTCAAATCATCCAAGAAGGCAAGTGGTTCCATAAACGATTCGTCAGACAATCTCCAACCTACTGACACAGATGGAAAATCGCCGTAGCGCGCATTCGGTGAAAAACGCGAAGAACCGTCGCGACGTAAAGTAGCGTTGAGATAATAGCGGTTTTTATAGCTGTAGTTTACCCTGGCAAAATAAGATGAGATCGCATACCTGGAAGCATCGCTGCCTGAGCTTCCGGTACGAAAATCCCCCTGCAGACCGGCGCTCACATAGGGTATACGGTCGTCGGAAAACCGGGTGGCAGAGGCACTCACGATATCATATTCCTGCCTCTGGGCCGTTTGTCCCAGCAATACTTCAATATCATGTCCCCCGCTAAGAGTAGTGTTATACGTTATATAATTTTCAATCAGCCAGTTGATCAGTTCACTGCGGCTGGCATTTGCTTCAGACATACCGGGCTCCTGAAGAAGACTGCCGCCGGGTGATGTGGCGAGTCGCCCTCCTACCCACCACGGACGCCAGTACCGGCCGCTGAGCATATCCATATTCAGCCCTACGTTCGTTTTGAACATAAGCCCTTTATAAAGATCCAGCTCCAGGAAAGTGCTGGCAAGTAAATTGAAATTGTTCTGCTTATCCACGATCCCGGCAAATCTGTTCACCGGGCTTGCAAATATCCAGTTCTCAGGAGCTGACGATATTACCGGATCAACCGACCCGTCTGGCAGATAAGGGCTCTCAATGGGACTTGCTGCGTATGCAAAACCGATCAGTGGGCCTTCATTGGGCGTACCCTCAAGAGAGCCGCCTAAATTACGAAAACTATACGACGGATTCAGGCGTGCGCCCAGTCGCAAACGCTTGCTGATATCCACATCCACGTTCACCCGCATGGAAGCCCGCTTATAATCCGTATTCCTGATGATACCATCCACGCTGTAGAAATCACCCGAAGTCATGATGCGCATTTTCTCGGATCCTGCACGCATCGTAATATTATACTGTTGAGACGGAGCGTAATCCCTTGTTACAAAGTCGAACCAATCTGTCCCGTTTCCTGTCACATTCCGGTAACCTTCAGGTATTATAGCAGGATCTAAAACTTCTCCATTCAGTTTAGCAGCATCTTCCAATCGTTCTATCCGGAACTGCGCAAACTCTTCAGCATTCATCATTTTCATGCGTCCTCTTTGGGGTATCTGTTGCACACCATAGTAAGCATTAACATCAAAAGCAATACTTCCCTTTTTGCCCGTTTTAGTTGTTATCAGCACAACTCCGTTCGCACCCCTGGAACCATAAATGGAGGTAGAGGCTGCATCTTTGAGTATGGTAATGCTTTCTATGTCTGAAGGATTTAAAAAAGACATCGGGTTAGACCTGCTATTGTAAACAGGTGCCTCTACGGGCATACCGTCTACAACATATAAAGGCTCATTTTGCGCATTGATAGACCCTGTACCTCTTACCCTTACAGTTAATCCTGCACCCGGGTGCCCGGTGGTTTGGAGTACCTGAACGCCCGGTGCCTGACCGATCATAAGTTGCTCAACGCTTGACACCTTCAGGTCTTTAATATCCTTATTTTGAATAGTAGCTACCGAAGAAGTAAGCGACCGTTTATCTTTCGTACCATATCCGATTACCACCACTTCGGATAAGGCGCTCTGCTGCAGTTCAAGCGTAATATTTACCACACCGGATTGCCCGGCAGGTACTTCAACCTCTTTTGGCTTAAAGCTCGTGTGAGTAAGCATCAGGCTAACGTTATTTTCGGACACAGTAATCGTGAAGTTGCCTTCTTCATCCGTTACTACCTGCACGTCGCCTTTTACGGAAACCGTTACCCCCGGTATAGGATTACCATCGGCATCTTTCACCTGGCCGGAAATAATCCTGTCTGAAATATTCATGTATTCTGATAAGCCATCGTCAGCTCTTGTCGGCGAAGGAAAGCACAGCGTACTCAATAACAGAACAGAGAGCGTGTTACATAATATTCTTTTATACAAAGGAGTAAGCTCTTGTATACATACAAGCAATCTTTTTTTCATATCTGGCAATGTTTAATCGTGATTTAGGAAATATAAATGGAAGCGGCTCTGCCTTATAAGCAATACTTTTACCCTATTAACTTGAATTAATGTGTATCATTAGCAATTAAAGTTTTGGAGATACAAACAGGAATGGCGTCGTTTATATCATGAGATGAATGAATACTATCCTATAGTGTAAATGTAATACTGTCTAAAAGATAAAACTTCCGGTAAAATATCCAAATTCTATGCTTTTATAACATATCGGAAAGGCATAGACGAGGCTAAAGACATGATAGCAATAAAATACATTTTTCCGGATACAAAAAACATACCGGTGCTCATCCTCATTCAGGAACCGGCAGACTCTGTTTTGCACAAAACAGTATTCATCGAACGAAAATGATACTCCTTTAAACCATACCCAGGATGCTATGCTATCGTACCAAAGAATGCCGGCTGCAATCAAAATCCCGGTTTATTTTTTTTATCTTTAGTTTCCCGGGTTCTTAAACAAGGCAGGCAGATGGGTGAGGCAAAATAGTTTTCTTTCAAGAAACATGGGTTATGTTAACATCTATAGGTCATCGTTGTATTTTATTCTTTTCCTGTTTGCCGGCTTTTTTACTTTCATTAAATGCCCAAACTCAAAAAATACAGGATACTACCGCTGTTAAAAATGAATTGAAAATTGCGGCTGATGTTCAGTTTTACATTGATAGTTTGCGTGCAGCTTTACGTGCTGCATCGGATGACGGTGAAAAATTCAACCTGTATAGAAAGATATGCTGGGCCTATTTAGACATGCGTGAATTAGAAATGGCAAAACAATACGCTGATAGTGTATATGTTTTATCCCATAAAATAAAAGATTCCACCTGCATAATGAGAGCTGAATATTATTATGGTGTGCTGGCAAGGTTCAGAGGAGATCACAATGAAGCTCTGATGCACCTGGAACCCAATCTCCATTACTTCGAAAGAAAAGGTGACTCCGGCCGTGTTGCCGCGGTGCTATATCAAATTGGCATTGTTAACTCGCATCTGGGTGATTATGAAAAAAGCCTGGCAGCCTATTACAGACTAATGAACATAGAACAAAAGGAGGGCAATGACTACAGCGTAGGTTATACGCTAAATGCAATCGGCGCTATACTAATGGAAACCAAAAAGTATCCAGATGCTGAAGGGCTATTCAAAAAAGCCCTGGTTATATACGACAGCCTCGATGAAAAAAAAGAGAAGACATACGTATTCATAAACCTCGGAAACCTGTACACCGAAACCCATCAGCTTGAAAAAGCAAAACAAAATTACGGCCATGCCCTGCAGATTTACCGGGAAATTGGTAATGAAACCGGCATTGCGTTGTCTTTAGCCAACATTGCATTCCTGTTCGATAAAATGGCCCGGTATGACAGTGCGCTCATTTATCATTTACAAGGCCTCGCAATACGGGAACGGCTCCATAGTAAAGAAGATCTTTCGAGAAGCCTGATAGGCGCTGGCCTCGGCTATAGCCGGCTAAGGAATTACGACTCTGCCATACATTACTCCCTTCATGCACTCGCCCTTGTAAAGGAAATTGGATCAAAACCCATGTTGAAAGATGTTTATGAAAACCTTGCGAATATATATGCTGCACAGGAAAATTTTTCAAAAGCCTACGGTTATCATGTATTGTATTCAAAAATTACAGATACCCTGCTGGGTGAACAAAAAGCACGGCAATTGAATGAACTCCAAACAAAATATGAAACCGCTGAAAAAAACAGGCAAATCATTTTACTTGAAAAGGAAAAGCAGGTTCAGGAGAAAGAAGCGCAACGACAGGCCACACTGAAAAGAACATTTATCGGGGGATTGGTGCTGATAAGTTTGTTAGCGGTTTTGCTGGCGTACATTTTCAGGCAACGTTTAAAAAACCAGAAATTACTCCTTCTAAAGAACAACGAGATCATGGAAAGTGATCTTAAACGACAAATGAGCGAACTTGAAATGAAAGCGCTTCGTGCGCAGATCAATCCGCACTTTTTATTCAATTGCATGAATTCGATTAACCGCATGATACTGCAGGGTGAAACGCAAAACGCCTCATCCTACCTTACCAAATTTTCAAAACTGGTACGGCTCATACTGGAAAATGCGGAATCGCCAACGGTTTCACTGGAAAATGAAATGGCTTTGCTGGAATCGTACATCCAACTGGAAGGTCTGCGTTTTAAAGGTAGGATCAATTACAATATCTCCATTGATGAATCAATTGAGCCTGAGAGCACCTATCTTCCCTCCATGGTATTACAACCTTTTGTGGAGAATGCCATCTGGCATGGCCTGATGCATAAAAAAGAATCTGAAAAAAATAATATTTTTATTGGTGTTAAGGAAAATAACGACAGGCTGCTATGCACCATAGAAGATAACGGCGTAGGAAGGGAAAAAGCGCGGCAACTCAGTGAAAAATCTGTGTTCAGGAAAAAATCAATGGGAATGAAAATTACCGAAGCCCGGTTAAGACTGCTCAGCAGAGAAAACATCAAACAAATAATACGGGTAACGGATATGAAAGACACGTACAACAAAGCTACGGGAACCCGAATAGAAATCAATATTCCACTTTCTTAAAAATGATTACTTCTGTTATCATAGATGATGAAGAAGATGGCCGGGAAGCCATTGCCTCTGCGCTTACAAAGTACTGTCCCGAAGTAACGATCTCCGGCATGTACGCCACCCCGGAGGAGGGCATTGCAGGCATAAGGCAGCTTAAGCCATCGCTGGTGTTCCTCGATATCCAGATGCCTGAAATGTCGGGCTTCGATGTACTGCAACAACTTTCGCCCGTAACCTTTGAAGTGATCTTTGTATCGGCTTACGACCGGTATGCCATCAAGGCGATCAAATTCAGCGCCCTCGATTACCTCCTTAAGCCCATTGACGTAGATGACCTGGTTCATGCCGTAAAAAAAGTAAAAGAGCGGTTACACACCGAAAAGAACATTTACCAGTACCAGTCTGTTGTAAATAATATCCAGTTGAAATCCGGCAAAATAGAAAAACTGGCCATCCCTTCCCTAACGGGCATTGATTTTGTTGACACCGCCGATATTATTTTTTGCAGGGCCGATGGAAGCTACACTACGCTTTTTTTAAAAAATAAACAAAGTTGCCTGGCATCCAAAAATTTGAAAGATTTTGAGCATATCCTGGCAGAGTCGGGGTTTTGCAGGATCCACCATTCTTACTTAATAAATCTCAGGCATGTACAAAAATACATCAAAGGAGAAGGAGGGCAGGTTTTGCTCACAGAAGGCCATTACGCAGACGTGTCACGCAGAAAAAAAGAAGCGTTCCTCGCATTGCTTGATACCCTATAGTTTCCTGACAAATAAAGCCGGCTGCTGCCCTTTATAATTTTCGGTCTCCCACTTGTAAACTATAGCCCGCCAGATACAAAATGGCAGTTTCACCCATCATCAGCTCAATGTAATTTGGATGTATACAGGCAACATCAGACCACAGGTCACATGCAGATAATGCCGTATTAAAACCAGATCACTTAAAATAAATATTGCCATCTAAAAAACACACGATCATGAAAGAAATATTTTTCAGGCATGCGCTGCTCATCGTAACGCTACTGGCGGCAGGCTGTTCTAAAGAAAAAGACAGCAACGGGAACTGCAAAACCTGCAGGGCGCTGGGCGGGTTGGACCAGCAGACCATTGAAGAAAAAGTTTGCTCCGAAGAGGAGAAAAAATCTTTTGCCGATCGCTGGGTAGGCAGGGAGATCATGTGCAATTGATTCACCACTATGACAAATTGTGATAATTATGAAAAGGAATTTAAGTCCTGGCCCACCGGCTAATAACTATAATATTCAATTATTATGCTGGATATTATTGTTTGGGCTGATATCCTGTAAGAAAACCGTGGATGAAAATGCTGATAATACCATCCCTGCAAACCTTCTTGATACCACCAGCCTGGGTCAATACCTGGTTTTGGACCAGGCTAGTAAGATCACCGGCACCCTTCCCGCATCTCCCAGCAACATGATAAGAGTGAATAGTAAGGATACAATTTACCTGCTGGAAGATTTTGCTTCGGGAGCAAGGATTGAGGTAAACCATTATGGCAAATTCGAGATAGCGGGATTTTATATAGGAGTTGCCAGCCAAAGTTATTATTTTGACATCCCGGTAGTGAAGGAGGAGTCGCAGGATTCGACAGCAGTTGTTTATATTAACTTTGACGACAAAGGCCTGGAAAGCCGGCAATCGCCATTTAATGTACCAATCCTCATCCAACCTCATGGGCCGGATGGTAAGCCTTTGAAAACGTTTGTAAGAATACTTACCATTGAGAAACCGCAAACTATCAATTCAGCTAAGCTGCCCATGGATATCGTTTCCCCTGCCGGAGCATCACCCCCTCCATTTATCTGGAAGTGGCTGTACACAGAAGGGCACTATTCAACAGGTGTATTGAAAGAGGCCCCCGATCTGTGGCTTGGGAACGTTCAAACTACAGGCGGCTGTTGCAACGATGACGGAACCAGCAGCACGGTAGCCAATGATCCCTATTGCTTTGAAAAATTTTCCGACGGAACCAAAAATCCAAGATGGAGAAGCATCGAGGTAAGCCCCGGTATAGCTACATCATTCGACATACTTGAGTTTTACAACGACGGCACATTCCGGCATGAATCTAAAAATTTAACCAAAATATACAGACCCTCGTACACAGATTTTTGTTCAGGTACAACCCTGTATCACTATCAGCCGGGGAATTACCTCAAATATGGCAAACACGATTTTAAACCAGGCAACGAAGTACTAAGGGTTAGCTACGATGCTACTGATCCTCCGGTTTATGGAGAAACAATTTCATCAGGCAGAATGGCCTACAGCAATCACCTGCTTGCTTTGGAAGCATTCGGGGCAGTAAAAGTTTACGGAAAAGCGCTTTATATCCACGATAAGTATCGAAAATGGTGGGATTAGCCGCAGCGCCGCAAAAAATAGTCCGCGTTGTTGGTTACCCAAAGATCATTCGTTCAAAATCAACAATCATTAAAACAACGGTGATGAAACAACCATACCTCAGGGCCGGTGCAATGCTTCTGCTATTGCATTTACCCCTATATCTTTTATCTCAGCCACCCGCCAACGACGAATGCACCGGAGCCACCGCCATAACACCTGTTCCCTTTGGTCCTTTATGTGCCAGGTCTGTAAGCGTCAGTACCTCCGGAGCCACGCAATCTGCACCCAATCCATCCTGTACCAGCAGCGAAAATGATGATGATGTATGGTATATGTTTACCGCAGCAACCGCATCGGTAGTGTTGCGCTTATCCAATACGATCAATTTAGGAACAGGCGGTAATGCTGTTATCGGATATGCATTGTATGAAACAACCTGCCCGGTAAGCACGACCACGCTGCATTGCAATAATATCGGTTCGGCCGGTGCAGGCTTTCAGATCATTAACGGATTAACAAAAGGGAATACCTATCTTCTTCGTTTCTGGTCAACCCTGACGGGAGGAAATGCAGCTTCTTTTGATTTTTGCGTGCAGGAAGCTGAAGCACCGGCCAACGATGAATGTGCAAATGCCGCTGAAGTTACAACGCAGCCGGCGGGAACCGCCTGCAATAGCGGAACCCCGGCCAGTACCATTGGCGCCACCCCCTCAACACCTGCACTTGCGTGCCCGAACGACCACTCCGACGACGATATCTGGTACAGCTTTGTTGCCAATACGGGCGCTGTACGCATTAATTTCAGCAATGCAAGATTAGCCACTTCCACCTCCGGGAACGGCAACCTGGGTTATGCCTTGTATGAAGCAACCTGTGGAATTGGCACCGCGTTTGGCTGTTCCGAAAATATAGGCGCCGGCAGCGGTAGTGCGCTGGTTGGCGAGTTGGTAGCCGGAAACCGTTACCTCCTCCGCTTTTTTTCGTATGCCGGCAACAGGTACATAACCTTTGACTTTTGCCTTGTTGATGTTGATCTTCCGTTCAATGATGAAACGGTGAATGCCACTGAGCTTATGGTAAGCAACAGTTTTTGTACCGGGCCGCTGCTCACGAGCCTGGCCAACGCTACTGCATCGCCGGGATTTGGTTCACCGGCCTGTGCCGCATTATCGGGTAGCGAAGATGTATGGTACAAAGCAACCGTACCGGCTTCCGGGAATTTGGTGATACAAACTTCTGTAGCGGATAATAATATCAACGAACTGATTATGGAAGCTTATACGGGGGATATTGGAAGTTTGAGCTTACTTACCTGCGATGATGATGGCAATCCTGAACCGGGTATCAGTTCACTGCACCCCAGGATTGAATTGACAGGAAGAACGCCTGGTGAAATTATTTTTATCCGGATGCTTGGTAAAGGGAGCATCAACAACGGCGCTTTCACCATTTGTGCCTGGGATGCTTCCATATTGGCTGATGTATCGCCAGGCGGCAATTGCATAGCCGGCAATACCATCACCATAAATTCCGCTAATGGTAATCATTATATGTGGGTACCGGTATTTGATGCTTCGGGAAACATTATAGCCGAGATCAATGCAAATGGCAATGAATTGGGAACAATAAACACTTCCCTGTTTGTTCATACTGCCGGAACCATAAGGCGCAATGCCATTACAGGGATATCTTACCTTGACCGTAACCTTGACATACAGCCCACGCGAGCAGGATCAGCAAAGCTGAGGCTCTATTTCAGGCAAAATGAATTTGCGGCTCTGCAGGCCGAACACCCTTCGCTAACCCTGCAGCAGCTTGGCATACACAAGGATGAAGAAGTTTGTCAGGGCAATATTCCTGCCGCGCCGGTATTGATTGAACATGACAGGATTGAAAATTACAACGGTGATCATTTCATTGAATTTTCCACCGCTTCCTTTTCCGGCTTCTATATTATGTATACGGCCAGTACATTGCCGGTGCAGCTCATTTCGCTTACAGCTTCCTGCAAAAACAATACGGTGGTGCTGAAATGGGCTACCGCCGCAGAAACAAACAACAAAAAATTTGAAGTGGAAAAAAGCAGCGATGGTCTCTTATTCGAAAAAACCGCTGATCTGCCCGGCGCCGGAAATTCCGGCTCGGTAATAAACTATTCTTATACAGACGAGCACCCGTCTGCCACTCCGGCTTTTTACCGGTTAAAACAGGTTGACAGCGATGGGAAATTTGAATACAGCAAAGTGATTCGTGCTGCATGCAACAATGATATTGGTATCAGGATATTTCCCAATCCCGTTTCAAACCAGCTGGAGGTGGAAATGAATAAGCCGGTCAGCAAAGGGAAATTAATAATAGTAGATATAACCGGCCAACAAAAAATGATCCGGGCCTTTGGTCCATTGCAAAGAGGCAGGGTAATTATCAATACCGGAATTTTATTGCCGGGCATCTATTTCCTGCAATTGCTAAGCTCTGATGCATCTGTCGGCGCACCTGTTAAGTTTATACAGCACTAATTGCAGTTTAAAAGCGATATGCCTGATAACAATTATGGAATGGTTCATGCGCGCTGTATACAATAAAAGCATGAAAGATCAGAAATGGCGGTCTACCTCTCCTACCACAAAAACACTTCCGCAAACCAGTATAAGGTCGTCTTTGTGCGCATGACCGACAGCGTTTTGCAAAGCGGAATTCACCGAAGGAAAATGATGCCCCGTTAACCCATATCCGGCAGCAACGGCCGCAAGCTGGTTTTCCGGCATGGCACGGGGCGTTTGTGCTTTGGTAAAATAATAAGAGGCTTCTTTAGGCAGGAGTTGCATCACTTTTGCTACTTCCTTATCCTTCACCATCCCGATTACAATGTGAAGATCATGATAGCTCATCAGTTCCAACTGTTCTGTTATTTGCCTTAT
>NZ_DAOMOZ010000068.1:0-20662 GCF_035444585.1 Agriterribacter sp. | reverse complement strand
ATTTATTAAGCGCAGATTTTTTCGGATCGTCTCCCATTCTTATTGTACCCACTTCGTGGATGATCCTGCCCGGAGCTTCCAGCCCGTAATTGTCTTCCGGCCCGTGCGGGTTTGATGTAACTACGGCGCCCATCTCATGCATAATGGACTGAAATGTTTCCTGCATGTGTTTGGCCTGTTTTATCTCTTCGTTGCTCCAGGTGTAATGGAAGCGCAATACAGGGATGCCGAATTTATCAACGACATTGGGATCTATTTCGCAGTAATTTTCTTTCCTCGCAATAGCGGTGCCTCTTCCGGCCATGCCAACACGGGTGCCATAAAAACGGCGGTAGTCATCCTTCAGCGATGCGCCAAAGCCCCCGGCCTGTTTGGGCTTTCCATCTCTTCCGGGCACTTTCCCGTTCAGGCGGTGTATACCCGATCCAAAGCCATATGAAGGCATTCTCATACCACCTCCAAATTCAATGTGGTACCCGCGGGGAAAGTCCAGCTTTTTATTGTTTAACCACCAGGGAGAGTAAATATGTATGCTGCCGGCGCCGTCTTCGTTATAGCGTTTGCGGTCGAGCAATTGCGGTAAAAAGCCGCCCAGGCTGGAACCGGTAGAATCGTGAAGGTATTTTCCTACAACATCGCTGTTGTTGGCCAGCCCGTTGGGATGGGCAGCCGATTTGGAATTGAGCAGGATGCGTGCCGATTCGCAGGCGCTTGCACCCAATACTACTGTTTTTGCGCTCACCTGGTATTCCTGCATATCATCCTTACTGATATAAGAAACACCTGTAGCCTGACCGTTCTTATCGGTAAGGATCTCCCTTACCATGGCGTTGGTAATTACCTCAAGGTTGCCTGTTTTAATGGCAGGGATAACCAGGCAGGAAGATGCCGAAAAATCACCATAGGTTTTGCAACTGCGGCTGCATTGCCCGCAATAGTAGCATGGCTGTCGGTCTTTATTGCCGGGTATGGGCTCTGTCATAACGGATCCCCTGCCGGGTATAACCGGTACGCCCACTTTTGCCGCCGAACGCTTTATGAACAGTTCGGGAAGGCGCGGTTTGGGCGGTGGCATAAAGATCCCATCGGGTTCATTTTCTATACCTTCCACGGTGCCATAGATCCCTATTAATCGGTCTATCTTATCATAGTAAGGCTTGATTTCATCATAGGTAAAGGGCCAATCTTCCGTTAAGCCGTCTTTGGGCCTGAAATCGTCGGGCCCCATACGTAGTGATATTCTGCCCCAATGGTTGGTTTTGCCACCCAGCATCCTGGAACGGAACCAATCGAATTCCGTATTGTTTTTTCTCGTGTATGGCTCACCGTCTATTTCCCATCCGCCGTAAGCGGCATCAAAGTCACCAAACGGACGAACAGTTGATGCCCCGCGCCGGGGAGATTCCCATGGCCATTTGAACTGTTGTGAATCTTTGGCAGGATCAAAGAAAGGACCTGCTTCCAGCATCAGTACCTTAATGCCGGCATTGGCCAAAAAATGCCCGGCCATTCCTCCGCCCGCTCCTGAGCCAATGATAACTACATCATGAACAGTGGAAGACCTTTTTATCTGGAATTTTCCCATACTTAATAATAAGATTTAGAGCGTTAAGTAAGAAGAACCGCTTACCGGTTCTGTGAAATTTTAAAGTACAGCTACAGTAAAACCTGCCGCTTTCATTTAGAGTATTTCCGGAAAGGAAGATACCCAATATTGTCAATAAAAATTCAATATTAACTGGTCTTGCTTTAGAAATTTTTTATTAATAACGCTGTCTCGTTATAAAATCAATCAAACACAAAATTTAAAAAGCATATAAAAGAGACCGGATTTTATTTCAAAATCAGTAGCTTAACAAAGGATTAAACTCATTATACTCCGCTTTTTTATTATCGTAAACAGTGTATTAAATTTTGCGGGATGGTGAACATTTACGATTTCATAACGGGCAATTCGAGCTACTTTGACCAACTGAAATTTGGCACTGAAGATGACCTGTTCATTGATTATACCTGCCCTATTACCGAAATGAAGGCCAAAGTATGGTCGCATAAAAATTGCCTGATGTATGTTATGCAGGGAGCCAAAGGCTATGCTTCGCCGGAGTATTATCATGAATCTGCAAAAGGAGAAATACTATTTATCCGTAAGGGCGGATATGTTTTATTCCAACGCTTTAAAGAGCCCTACCGTGCACTGATCTTTATGTTTGGTGATCCTGCTGTTAAATCGTTATTAGCGGAATATTCCGGTTTACTAAAAGCAGGCGTTGGAACAAAAGCAGAGTATATAGACCAGCCCGGGATTTTGGTACTGGATTCATCTCCTTTTATCGAATCCATATTTCTTTCTTCCAATGCTTACTTAAAGCAACCCGGCCCCGGAAGTAATATTTTGCTGAGTCTGAAGTTTAGGGAATTGCTGGTTAACCTTTTACGTGAAAAAAAGCCCAATGCCTTTTATACATACCTGTCGTGGCTAAATAATGATAAAGATATTTCTTTCATCAAACTGGTTCGCGAAAACGGCGGTACCAATTTTACATCCGGTGAGCTTGCTAAAACAGCAGGAATGAGTCTATCCACATTTAAAAGGATCTTTAAAAAGCATTTTGGAATTTCACCCGGGAAATGGCTTCATGAGCAGCGTATTGCCCGGGCCAAAAGGATGCTAAAAGATCCTGAGGTCAATATATCTGATATTGCTTTTAACCTGGGTTACAGCGATGTGGCTGCTTTTTCCAAAGCCTTTAAACTGGAAACCGGTATTAGCCCTACTGCATTTTTAAAGCCCGCCTGATCAGTTGGGCCAAATCAACAAATTTTTGAGCTGTTTTCACTTGGAAAACGAGCTGTTGTGTAACGAATTTTGTGTTGATCGCAATATTATTCATCAATAAAAAAATTGTTATGCCAAAGTATTTGATCGAAAGAAATGTTCCCGGGATTCAGCAACTAACCCCCCGTGAACTACAGGCGATGTCGCTGAAATCACGTAAGGTGATGGAAGATATGCAATCAGGAATACACTGGTTGCAGAGTTATGTGGTGAACGATAAACTTTTCTGTGTATATGTTGCACCTGATAAAGAAACGGTGGTTGAGCATGCCCGGCGGGGCAATTTTCCTGTCACCCGCATCAATGAGGTCAAAACCATTATTGATGCTACGAGTGCCGACGGGTATTTTTTTGACAGGCATTAAACAGGCATCTTTTTCGCGTGCCGGCTTATTTAACCGGTGTTTTCCTGCTCCTGAGCCGGCTCAGCGTTTCTTCCGACATGCCAAGATAAGAGGCTATATATTTGAGCGGTATGCGGTTTACCAGTTCCGGTCTTGAAGCATTGAAATGATCGTATCTTTTTTCGGCACTGGGCAGGCGGCAGATGTATGATCTTTCTTCTGAAGCAGCGTAATATTCGGTCAGCAGCATCCGTATTACGATATTCATTACGGGGAAAAGCGTATACATTTTTTGCAGGCTTTCGAAGGACATTACATACAGCTCGCTGTTTTCCAGGGCCTGTATGTATTCCAGCGATGGCTCACTGCGTGTCATACTGCGTATGGAAGTTGTGATCTCATTTTCGGGGTTGATCCAGGTGGTGATCTCTTTATTGTCTTCTTTTATAAAAGCACGTAAAACACCCTCGTGTATATAGTAATAATGTGAGCAAAATTCACCAGGTTTTAAAAGGTATTTGCCCCTGCTTATTTTTCGGCGAAACGAATTTTGAAGAATGTATTTTTCCGCTTTATTTCCCAGTGGATATATGGTTCTCATAAAATCCACTAATGGTGAATGATCCGTTGGTGGTACCGGCAATGGAGTACGATTGATACTGGATTTATACATTAAGGATATCTCTAAGGTAGTGAGCTTTTAACAATAGCGTGGTAAAGCTAAAACTATAACAGGGATAAACCGCATATTACCCGTTTTAAATAATACGAACGTTTAATGAATAACCGAACATTTTTATTTTTATCTGAATGCTCTTTTGCCTGCAACATCTAACGTTAATTATACACAATTGATAAAGATTAATATATCCCGCCAATAGCATACCGTTGCAATGGCTGGCAAATGAAGGGATCAAGAACAGTTATCCGGGCTGATCACAGAAGGAGGATAAAAAAAAGTTCTTGACAATTGTCAGGAAGTTCAATCAGTGAAAGCACTTAGAAAAAGTTAAAAATACATTATAATAAATTGATTTCCAGCTTGTTGTATAAACACGTCTGAGGTTGCTACCAGTCGTGAGATTTTGGGAATTTATTTCCCAACAGATACATTTGCCGCGTATTATCTAAACCCGCAGGCGTTGATAACCTGCATTAAATTCAATATCCATGAAAGTGAAAAAATTCTCACTGCTTTGTTTTTGCACACTTTTTTGTTTCCACAGTTTTGCCCAGGTAGGCATTGGAACCACTACACCAGACGCTTCCGCCGCGCTGGACGTTAGCTCCAGCACAAAAGGCTTTTTGCCTCCACGGGTGTCGCTCAGCAGTACCGCCATTGCTGCACCTGTAACTTCGCCTGTTGAAGGACTTATTGTGTACAACACCGCTACCACCGGCAACGTAACCCCCGGCTTGTATGTGTGGAACAGCGTGAGCCTTATATGGGATCGCATAGGCACCACCCGCAGTGCGGGCGCCGGCAAAAAGTTGGGTATTGACCTTACCGGCAGTGCTTTCCCGCAAAAAGTGTATCACGACCTGTTGTGGTACCAAACCGGTACCGGAGGGATTACGCCCGACCAGGTGCCCTGGTATTGCGAAAACGTGACCAAAGCCAACCAGTTAGCCGCTTACTGGCTGCAAAAAATTATCAACGAATTCAAAGGGCTGGAGAATGACTATCACTACGATCAAAGCCAGAATTCGATGATCGTAAACAGCAATATCCTGGGTAAAATTGTGCTGGGCCGTACAGCGCTGGGCACAGGAACGGTGGACAAGGACAACAACCAAGTGGGTTCCTCTTATGGAAGCGAGTATTTTACTTTAATAGTAGGTTCTAATGGCAGCAGCGAGCTATATACCATGGAATTTAATATTGTAATAGAAAACAACTCATTTTACGGCTTTCGGATCGTATATCAAACCAATTCCGCTGCCAGCGATGGCCATTTGTCGGGCTATGGCTCTATTGGCACAATGAGTTCAGCCGCTCCGCAGTGCAAAACGCGGAGCAGCCTTTCCGCGGCGGTAGTGAGCACGGGCAACCCGGCTCTTATGGCTTATCCCATTTCTATTGAGCTCAATTTTTAACAGTGCTTATCAGAAGAGGAAAAAATGCCTGATTTTTTTTTGTCAAACCAAACGTCTTATGAAGAAAAGTATTTTACTTATAGCGCTTACCGCTGCGCTGGGTGCACAGGCCCAGCTTTCGGTTGGCAGCAGCGAAAGCCTCACGCTGGCGGCCGGATCTACGTTTTCTTACGATGGGTTAGTGTTCACACCTGCATCTTTGCTTACGCTTTCCGGCAATACGGTAACAAAAAGCGCCACAGCCGTAACTGGTCCGGGCGCTGCTGCCGGCATTAACAGATCATACGTATTAGATGCGCCGATAAACTATACAGGCACATTACAGGTACACTATAAAGATGACGAGCTGAATGGTAATATGGAAGCCGGCCTTGAGATTTACAAACGACTGGCAACTGTTTGGGTAACAACCGGAACAGGCATTGTTGATCCCACGTTGAACTATGTGGAAATAGCGCTGACCGATGTGCAGCTCAACGGCGTAACGGCAGCCCAGAACGGTACTATCCTGCCCCTGGTGCGCCACAGCTTTACTGCAATACTGCGAAATAGCGCAGTGGAACTCAACTGGAAGGTCGATAACAATGAACAGTATCAGGGGTTTCAATTACAGGCAAGTGCCGATGGGCATCCCTGGAAAAACATTGCCAGCATATTAGCTGTGTCATCCAGCGGAACAGTAAGCTACAGTTATACCGACAGGGATATTTTGTTTACCACTAAACAATACCGCTTACAACTGCAGGATATTGATGGCAGGCACTCCTATTCGCCCGTTGAAGTGGTATCGCAACAACCAAAGGCAGACATGTATGCCTGGACGGCCGGCGGCAAGATAAATATGCAATTTGCCGGAAGGGCGCCAAAGCAGGTAAGGGTGTTCAACGGTGCGGGCCAGTTGGTATGGCAGGATGATACCGCTCAATCCTCTTATACCACGCATATGCTTAAACCGGGTTTTTATATAGTGTCCTATACCAGCACGTCGGGTATGGCTTTATCGAAAAAAGTGGTGGTGCCGTAAAATAGCAGGCTATCATTTGCTGAACGGGGTTAAAAACTGATGGTCACGGATCATCGTATTCCTATTTTATTTTTATCCAAATGTTTTTTTGCCTGCAGGATATGCCGCTCGTTATGCGCTATTAAAAACCGGAAAGTATCACCGAGCTTCAGCCTCACCCATTTTGAAATGGATATGGGCACACGGGTAGCACCGATATTGACTGCCTTTGCTTTACGCAGGTACATGATGAGCCGCTCCTGCTGTTCAATAAATTCGGCTATAACGGCCGGAGCATTGAGATCAGCAGCCGGTGAATGGTCTTTGGGCGACGTGTATTTTTTTGTGGAATTTCCGGGCTGCATCATCCTGGTAAAATAGTTGCCCAGCCATCCGCTTTTAAAATTTTCGGCAGAAGCATTACCCGCCGGGTGATCAAGCGCATAGGCAATAGCAGGCAAATAGAATCTTCCGTAGCTGTTTAAATGCGCAAGGCACTGCGCTATGCTCCACCCGTCGTTTGCGGCAGGTTTTAACAGCGTTTGTTCAGGAAGGTTCTGGAAAATGCGAACAGCCTCCGTAAGATGCTTTTCTGTTTCCCGCTCCAATGTGCTTAGTAGCTCAAATTTTGATGTTGCTTTCATTTGCTTCATGTTTTATTTATGATGCAAAATTGTATTGCCGGGCAATGATAAATATTGGTAAATACCAACATTTTTCAGATCCTTATTTTATTGATGAGCTTGCTGAAATTGGTAGGGTCTATTCCGAGGTAACTGGCGAGGTATTTATGTGGTATCAAGTGTAAGATATGGGGGCTGCGCTGTAAAAGCTTTCTGAACTTATCTTCCGAACTATAGCATTGTATTTCCGCCAGTCGTTCCAGTAAGCCCGATAAAGCATTCGTTACCCCCATGCGTACCATCGTTTCAACAGCGGGCCTGCTTTTCATTACAGACTCAACTTCACTGTAAGCAGCCCGTAAAAAAACAGACGGAGTTAGTGTTTCGTAAAAATAACGGGAGGGTTGTTGCAGCATCATGGCATCCAGCACACCGCCAAACGAAGGCGCATAGGTAAAAACGAGCGTAGCTTCCCTGTGTTGCTCATCGTAATAATATATTCTTTGCACACCCTCCAGCACAAAATATAAATATTTTTCCTTTTCGCCGGCAGCGGTAATGATCTCTTTTCTTTTTGCATAAAATGGCTGCCATATCCCGGTAAATGGCTGCCAGTCTTCATCAGACAGCGGATGCACGGCCCCGATCAATTGCCTGAGTTGTAAAAGTTCATCCTGCATTGAAAAAATATGTCGGCAATATTAAAATATTTAACCATCAATACAACCGGCAAGGCCTAATTAAGCAGAAAACGATTAAGTTTGACTTGTTTTTGAGCAATAAAAATTATCACCGGTCATGCCGAACATCTGGTTTAAAAAAGAATTTTCGCTCCAAAAGCTGCAGTCCATGAGTGCCGGTACGATGGGGGAGCATATTGGTATTGAGTTCACCGAAATCGGCGACGATTATTTAAAAGCCACTATGCCTGTTGATCACCGTACCTGCCAGCCTTACGGCTTATTGCATGGTGGCGCATCCGTTGCATTGGCCGAAACGCTGGGAAGCGTAGCTTCATCGCTGGTGCTGGATACCAATGCATTCATATGCGTAGGACTTGAGATCAATGCCAATCATATTCGCAGTGCCCGGAAGGGACTGGTAACGGGTATAGCATCGCCCCTGCATTTGGGATCTTCCACCCATGTGTGGGATATAAAGATCTATGATGATAAAGAGCGGCTGCTTTGCGTCAGCCGTCTTACGGTAGCTATCTTAAAAGGAAAAGATATACCCGTTACATAAGCTTAAGGATTACCCGTTTTTGCCGGTGCTGATGTCGTCAGAATTGTATGCGGTAGTTAAAATTGGGCCAGAAGCCCAGTTGGTTCTGGGTACGGACCTTACCGGCCCTGCTGTCGTACCACTGGCTGAAAATGTTTTTATGATCGGTTACATTTTGAAGATCTACAAAAAACTCCTGCATAAGCCCTTTGTTGTTCATCCGGTAGGTAAGCTTCACATCCATCCTGAAATATGCTTTGGTTTGTTCTGCAAACGAGCGGGCTTCAAAATAAATGGCCCGGCCTGCAGTTTTTGGGCTTTGTTCATCAATAGGCGTGTAGCGCTTGCCACCCGCAGCGGTAAGTTTAAGATCAACGGCTACGGTATGTATGCCTTTGAATTTCCACTCTTTGCCCGCCAGTGCTATGGGTTGGAGACAAGAGAGAATGAGCAGGAGTCGTTCATTTTCATACTTACCGGCGAAAACCATGGCAACAGGCTGGAAGTAGCTGAATATAGCTTATTGGCCGTGCAGGCCCTGGATAATTATGTAAATATTTTTTGGGAAGAAGCCGGCTGCCTGCAAACCACCATGCTGCGCAATACCCTTACGAACATTGTTGAACAGTTGAATGCTGTATCAGGCATATACCGCAGTCATCGCGGCTGGCTGGTAAACACCCGCCGTGTAAACCAGGTTGAAGGGAATGCGCAGGGACTCAGGTTATCTGTTGATCTCATGCAACAGCAGGTACCTGTGTCACGCGGCAATATAACAGGCTATCGCCGGCTTGCAGAGAATCAAAACATGGTGGCAGAAGCAGCAGTTTGATGGGCATGCCTGCGTTGAGCAGGCCTCAGGCATTCAGATCCATCCTTTTTCCAATGCCAGTTGTACCAGTTCCAAAACAGTATGCGTATTCGTTTTCCGGAAAATATTTTTACGATGAGAGGCAACAGTGGAAAGACCTATGCGGAGCTGCCGCGCAATTGCTGCAGAGGGCAGGTTTTGTGATAACAATTGCACTATTTCCTTCTCCCTGCGGGTGAGTAATTCTTTAGCAGGCACCAGTTGTGTGATCGGTTGCAGATCAATATAAGATGGTTCGCCTTCGAGCCCGATGATGGATAATACCATCTTGTTGCTTTGCTTTAAATGGGAGATATCCGTAAAGATCACAAAAGTTCGCAACACCGCTCCTTCCTCATCGCTCTGGATAGCTGCCACCTGTTGCAGGATGCGTTTATACTCCCCGTTTTTACAACGCATCCTGAAATCATACCTCGTTTTGTATTTCATTATCTTTTCCGCGGGCAGCTTTTTCCAGAAACCTGTGATCGTAGCTTCAAAATTCAGATAGTTTTGCAGGTCATCGGGATGGATCCCGGATAGAAATGTTTCTAATGTAAACTCTTCCGGCGAGTATCCCAGTAAATGGGTAATGGAAGGATTGGTATATTCCATGCGCAATTCCGGCGGGCTGAAAATAAAATAGCAGTAGTCGCCTACCTGGAAAAAATTGAGCATCTTTTTATATATCTCAATTTCCAGCTCAAATTTTTCAGGTGTTTTGTACTGCCCTATTTCCCGCCACACTTTATTTGCCTGGTCCAGTATCAGTTTATCCATGACCGTTATGTTTGCCCGCAAAATAAAAAAATTATTATAAAGTCTTCTTTTGATCCCCTCCGGAGGGGATTTTTTTATAATCAGGCCGGCTTTCATTTTCACATTTACAAAAAAAGCGCCGATAATGCGCTGCCATGCAGAATAAAGCTTACATCATCCCGTTGTTAGCAACAAGAATGCATTGAAGTGATCCCCATCATTTCTGAAGAAAATAAATTTTTGGACACAAGCCTCACAGTATAAAAATAATCAGGCATTTTTTATCGTAGCAATGGAGAATGATTTTTCTCCGTGCTCCGGCATCGGTTGCATGCCAACGATAAAGCCATCAGAGAACATAAATTATAAACATAAGAACGCATTTCTAAATTTAAAAATCACAAAATGAGAATCGTTTCAAAACTGATCCTTCCCCTGTACCTGCTTTGTACACTCTCTTTCTCCTGTTCAAAAGAAAAAAAGTGCAACCTCGCAATGCTGTCTTTCAACAATCATTTAAGTGAAAAAATAACCGTGATCGTTTATGGCAAAGGCACATTGGACATAGAGCCCGGGAAAAGCGAAACGATCAAAGTAAAGCCTTACGAAACATATGAATATAATGTTCTGAATTATTGGAACGGGCAAGTCCTTTTACGAAGTGAGGAATCGGTAGAATCCTGCGTATCAAAAGGAATAAATATCAAATGAGGAACGGTGCGTAATAAATGAAAATAACCGTTTGATTTTGAAAATTTAGAACAATGAAAAAAGCAATCATCACTGTAGTTCTTGTGTTCTTTACCGTTTCCGCCTTTGTGCAAACGAAAGAAGAAACACTTCAATGGCTGCGCAGTCATTTAAAGACTATAATCGTTCATGACAGCGACAGCGTATTGCCCTGTACCATAACAAAAACGTATACTTTTTATGACGATGCCTTTGTGATAAAAACCGTAAAGGATTTTTATAAGGATGCCAGCCTGAATACTGCACCTGCATTCGGCAAAATATGGTACAGGGATATTTTTACGGAAAATGATAGCGCCGTCATGCGTGGTATGCAGAAGGAACAGAAAGAGGGTAAAGCGCATGTTTACACCATTTGGGCGGAGCATGTATATAGTATAACAGGCAGGGAAGAAGCGCCTCTGCCTTTCTGGCGAACGTTTAATGAACCGATGGGGCTTGACCTCTATCTGCCGGATAGTAAGGCGTTCAGTGCGGAAGCCATTCATAAACTTTACCACCTGGCATCCCTCATGGGTGCGAAGGAAAAATCTCCGGATATTATTCCTGATGAAAATTCCCGGGAAGATTGACAGAAAAACGGCCGTTACGGCTGGTCTTGATAAATCTGTTAAATAAAAAAATTATCTATGAAAGCTATGAAAGCAAAAATTGCGGTTTGGCTTGCCGCATTTTCATTGTTGGTTTTTAAAGTTGACGCCCAGCAGAAAGAATGGCAAAACCTTTTGGATTTATTGCAGAAAGAAGCCAGGTATTTTGAAGGTAAAAACGGGTTTATCCAGTTGGAAAAGAGTGATTATAACACATTTTCTATAGGGCAATCTTCCGTCAGCGATTCGCTTATTGTATTCAGCATGTGGATGCGTGACCGCTTTGGCAATGAAAAATCTGAACAATTTGTGCAGGAAAGCATTGTACTGTTGCAGCAAGAGCCGGTGATCATTCCTGAAAATACAACCAACATTTTATTACTCAAAAAATCTCAGTCATGAAAAAGAACCCTATGAAGTATAAAATTTTAAGTATCCTGTTTTTTAGCCTCATATTTTCATCAGTCCGCCTTTTTGCCCAGGCAGAGGACTATCCCTATTACCTTGATTATTACTGGGGCGATCGTGACCGGAGTTTTGCGATAAAAGTTACCAATAAACTGATAAATACCACAGAGAAAGGCAGGCAATACATAGATGAATACAATGATGCGGCCCGTGAATACGATGATCTGCAATCCAATTCGCAGGTCGACGAATATGAACGGTTAGTCGGTAAAGTAAAGGCGAAAGAAAAACAATACCATACTGCCAAAACGATGGCGGCGCTGGCCCAAACTTCCTATAATCTTTGCAGAAGCAACTGCCAGTCTAAATACCAAACCTATGTCAATACCACAAACAATGTAAACCGGATTGTGCAGGAATACCGCGATCTGGTGGCCAGGCTTAAGTCCATGCAAGCTAGCCTCAGGCATTACCAGGATAAATTAGATGCAAAAAGAAATACCGTGAACCGGTTGGGCGAAAAGATTGCAAACTATATCAGAAGCCAGAAGATATAATAAAGATGATGCAATTGGGGTTGTAAGAATTATGAAATTAAACAACTCCGCTTCGTTAACCAGCTTTAAGTGGGAAAGGGGAGCTCCAATACAAAAGGGTAGGAGAAGTAGTTAAAGTATACTATTTCCCCACCCGCATCATAGGTCTCTATGATCGAGCTGAGAGAAGTATCATAAGGCATTAAGGGTAAACCGGGCACATAGCGAAAGGGGTTTGTGGAAGGGTAGAGATCCAGTAACGCATTGATCAATGCATTATCACTTGATTGTGGAACTTTGTCAAGCCCAAATGCTGCAAACGGGTTTTCCGATAATCCCATTCTACAATTTTTATATAAAAAAGGTATGGCGCTGTAAAGCACAGGCAGATCCTGTGCTGAGTTTGATAAGATGATAATCATTAAGATCTCGTAATTATTAAATACTAAAACAGTCAGCCATGCCTGTCAACAAAATTACTGCTATCGGTTTCCTCAAGCAAAACTGGGTGCAGTTCAAATTCATCCTGCACTCAGGTGCAACAAAGCAGAATACACCATTTTAATTTTATTGAAAATGAATTAATTAATGACGGTGTATATATGATTTTCGCAATCGAAGCATATCATATTATTTCATGGATTGCACATTGATGCAAGGATAGATGCCTCCTTGGGTCGGCATGACAAGCGACAGGATATATGCTAAGCAATAGTACTAATGTTGAACAGTTGTACCAATATTGAACATCGCACCGCTGCCTGTCATTATAACCCAGGGAGGCATCTGCGCTATAACATTCATGTTGACAATAACATCTGAACTCCTTCGCCATGCCGAAAGTCCCATAAGTTGCTCAGCATTGTGTCTGTTGTGGGGCTGAAGTAACACTCACTATCAGGAACATAAGACTTTTTAAGTCGCGCTGGGGTCTTCATGCAAGCCATTGTGAGCGGGCATGAGACCTCTGCGCAGCTGTCTTTTACGAAATACATTTCCATTCTCTCATTTTAATTCAGTATGATATTCTACATACCCGGGTCTCGCCCCGCGCTTTTTGCCTACCCGGCGAAGGCCCTGGCGGGAGGGGAATTTTGCTACCATGCTCACTTTTCGCTTTTCCGATATACACTTTCAATCACATCTTTAACGGAAGGAAATGTGTTTTTTAATTTTTCACTAAGTGCATCGGACTTTACCCATTCAATCTGATGTATATCTTCTTCTGTTTGCGGCTTCAGGGCCTGCGATGACGTGGCTTTCATCCTGTACCAGTGCGATTCTTTTAAGATATGCCTGCCATATTCATTATAGGTATGAAAGGTAGTTGCTATAAAATTTTTGAGCTCAACATTTTTCAGTCCTGTTTCTTCCTGCACTTCCCTAACCGCGCATGCTTCCAGCGTTTCTCCTTTATCCAATTTGCCTTTGGGCAGGTCCCATTTCCCTCTCCTGAAAATCATCAGGAGCTCATTCTTCTCATTTTCTATCACTCCCCCTGCGGCCCGGATCACCGTGAAATGTTTCCACAATAATTTCTTTGACCGTTCAATGCCGGTAGTAAAAAGGATCCCTGCGTGAAACCCCGGTTTTGCTATTTCGTGCAATAATGCGTTAATGGCGTGACTGGTCATTTCATCTATAAAAACGGTATCGGGATGATGCCTGTATATTTCTATGGCAGGCGTTATTTCATCGCAAAGAAAAACAGGCTTGTTGCCAAAGTATATTTTCAGGACCATACCTTTCAATTTTTATTATTTTCGCGCCATGACGAATGAAAAAGCTGTAGCCGAAAAGCTTTTACAAATTAATGCTATCCGGCTGAATCCGCAACAACCATTTACGTGGGCATCGGGCTGGAAAAGTCCAATTTATTGCGATAACCGCAAAACACTGTCTTTTCCCTATATCCGCGACTTTGTAAAATCGGAATTGTGCAATGTAATATTTGAAAGCTTTCCTGAAGCGGATATGCTGGCCGGTGTGGCAACCGCCGGTATTGCATGGGGCGCTATGGCTGCCGACCAGTTGAAGCTGCCTTATATATATGTGCGTCCCAAGCCCAAAGAACATGGGTTGGGTAACCAGGTAGAAGGCTTTTTTGAACCCGGTAAAAGGGTGGTGGTGGTGGAGGACCTGATCTCCACCGGCAAAAGCAGCCTGCAGGTTTGCAAGGTGCTTAAAGAGCAGGGGCTTACAGTAGAAGGCATGGTATCTATTTTTACATACGGGTTCGATGTGGCTGCTGCCGCTTTTGCAGAGGCAGGGGTGCCTTTGAAATCATTGACCAACTATGAAACGCTTATCTCCCTTGCATTGGAAAAAAATATAGTAAGCCCTGCCGAAGAAGCCACGTTGTTAAACTGGCGGCAGGATCCGGCGCATTGGCAGGGTTAAAGAAATAAGCGGTCAGTACGCGACAAAAGGAGCGTCAGACCGCGGGTAAACGTGGGATGTGGAAATAAGCAGTCAGTACGCGGCAAACGAGTGCCAGACCGCCGGCAGGTATCATTAACAAATTGTTTTACAAAAAACAGTTACCTTTTCGTTATATAATTCACATAAACTCTTTTTACACTAAAATCATATTTTATGAAAAAGATCGCGCTGCTCATCACGCTCGTTTGCGGCATTGCCTGGACAGCTACGGCACAACAAAAGAAGCCGGTAACGGTTAAAATCGCCACACCCACCGTACAATGTGAACAATGCAAAAAGCGCATTGAAAATTACATGAAGCATGAGCAGGGGATCACGAAAGTGAACGTAAACTTCAAACGCAAAGAAACTACGGTAACCTACCTCAAAGACAGGACCAATATTGAAAATATAAAAACCGGTATCGCCAACGTGGGCTATGATGCAGATGACGTGAAAGCCAATGAAGATTCGTATAAAGATCTGCCCACCTGCTGCAAAAAGCCGGAAGACCAGTGACGGTTGAAAGTTTGTGGTGCGGTTACAAGTTACAGGGTGCAGGTTGCACAGGTTGCAAGGGTTGTCCTTGAAACCTGTAACTTCTTACACCGCCTCTTTTATCTTCAGCAATTGTTTTAAAAGCGGTTCCAGCAAGTCTAATTGCAGCATATTGGCGCCATCGCTTTTAGCCGAAGCGGGATCGGGATGGGTTTCTATGAACAGCCCTTCGGCGCCGGCTGCTATAGCCGCTTTTGCTATGGTGCCTATCAGTTGGGGATTACCGCCCGTTATGCCGCTGGTTTGGTTGGGTTGCTGAAGCGAATGAGTGCAATCCATTACTACCGGTACACCATGCGCCTGCATCCAGGGGATATTCCTGTAATCCACCACAAGGTCCTGGTAGCCGAAGGTGGTGCCCCTTTCCGTTAGTATGATCTTATCATTTCCCGCTTTCCTGATCTTTTCTACGGTAAACTTCATTGCGGGCCCGCTTAAAAATTGACCCTTTTTTACATTCACCACCTTGCCGGTTTCTGCGGCTGCTACCAGCAGATCGGTTTGCCGGCATAAAAAAGCGGGGATCTGCAATATGTCAATATATCCGGCGGCGGGTGCGGCTTCATCGTGCGCATGTATATCGGAGGTTGTCGGCAGCCCAAATTGCTGACCTGTTTTTTTTACAAGCGCCAGCGCGTTATCATCACCTATACCCGTAAACGAAGATGCGCTGGTACGGTTGGCCTTACGGTAGGAAGCTTTGAATATATAGGGAATGCCCAGGCTTTTACAAATACCGGACACCTTCCCCGCAACTTCCATTACCAGGTTCTCACTTTCCACAACACAGGGCCCTGCGATGAGGAAAAAATTTTTTTCGTTGTACGATTGCCCGGAGAAAAGTTCTTTTAAAAATGGTTCCATGGAGCAAAGTTAGGTGTGGGAGGGAAAATGCAAGAAACAAATCAGAAGAAATCACAAGAACCAAATAACAAGAAACAAATATGTCCGCCGGGGCGGATAAGAACTCAAATTTCAAATCCGAAACCATAAGCTCTAAATCCGAAGGAATACAACAATAAGCAAAACAACATAACCTAAAAACTAAAAGAAGGTGAGGGGTGAAAGAAGGAGTATTTTTTTGTTTTTAAATCTGTCTACTTATATCAGGACAAGACACTGACTGCTGATACCTGATACCTGACCGCTGATACCTATTTATTTTCCCTGAACTTCTTGGGCGACGTGCCCATGATCTGCTTGAATGATCTTGAAAAGCTGTACTGGTCGGTATACCCCATTTCCTGAGCGATCTGTTTGATAGGCGTTTTTGTTGACCTCAGCATCTGGCTGGCTCTTTGTATTTTCAGAGAGGTGAAAAGCTGGATAGGAGAGTAATGGGTTTTTTGCCTGAAGAGCGCCGAAAGATAGGAAGCGGATACGCAGGCTTCTTTGGCCAGCTCATCGAGCGTGAGGTTTTTATGAAGGTGCTGCTTCATAATAAGAATACAGCGTTCTATAATATTATCCACTCCTTTTTTCATATAGTTGAAAACCGTAAGCCGGAATGTACCCAGAAAGCTATAGAACCGGAAATTCGCATACAGCAGGTTTTCCATGTTGTCCATCAGGCCAAGATGGTGCATAATGTCCCGGAATTGCGCTATGCGTCCAACCAGCGGAGGAGTGGTCAGGTTCTTGTTGTTTTTATCGCGCAGCAGGTAGGTATACATGGCTTCACCTATTGCTCCGTTGAATTTTACAAAGTAAAGACTCCACCCGCCAGGAGCCTCCACACCCAGGCGGAAACAGGTTTTACGGGGCAATACTGCAAAATGATTGGCTTTGAGGACAAGCTTTTTATTATTGATCATGTACCATCCTATACCGCTTACGCAATACACCAGCACATAGTCGGGATTGTTTTTCAGCACTTCTTTATCAAGCGCACTTTGCTCAGCATAAAAAGCTATTTCGGTAATGTACAGGTTTTTCCCGATGGGATGGCTATCCAGTTTGCTTCGCAAACGCGCAGGTAAGATCCAGTGTGTTTGAGCCGTTGTTTCAATGTCAGGGGTGTTTTGTATAATTGCTGTGCCCACGCTGTTCAGGTAATTTTTGAAGGTTTAAAAATAGCATTAATTTACAGGGCAATAATAATTTATGCTATTCTTTTTATAACAATTAACATTGGCCGCTTTTTAAATTTGAGTAATCTTTGATCGAAACCCGCAATTAAACGCACTGATCTGAAACATGCATCACTTACCCCTGATTGATCTTTTGGTAATTCTCGTATATCTGCTCAGTATGGTACTGGTTGGCGTATACTTTTCAAAGAAAAACAAGAACACCAAACAGTTTACTACGGCTTCGGGCAGCATACCCGGCTGGGCCCTGGGTATATCGCTGTATGCCACTTTTTTAAGCAGCAATACTTTTCTGGGTGTTCCGGGAAAAGCGTTTGGCAGCAACTGGAATTCCCTCGTATTCAGTTTGTCAATGCCTTTTGCTGCATATTTTGCTACCCGTTTTTTTGTGCCCTTTTACCGCACTCATGGCGAAGTAAGCGCCTATACCCATCTCGAAAAAAGATTTGGCGCCTGGGCCCGTACTTATGCCATGATCTGCTTCATACTTACCCAACTGGCACGCATGGGGTCCATTTTTTTTGGCATTGCCTTAACCCTGCAGGCATTGACCGGCGTGGATATGAAAACCATCATGGTGGTTACCGGCGTTTGTATCATTGTTTATACAGTGCTTGGCGGAATGGAAGCCGTGATATGGACGGAAGTGGTACAGGGCATTATAAAAACCGCCGGCGCTTTGATTGTGCTGGGTATTATACTGTACGAAATGAAGGGTGGTGTGGGGGAGATATACAGGATCGGCGTGGCCGATGAAAAATTTGGTTTGGGCAGCTTCTCTCTTACGGATTTCAGTTCTTCTACTTTCTGGGTCGTTTTTTTATACGGGTTTTTTATCAACCTCAATAATTTCGGTATGGATCAGAACTATGTGCAGCGTTACCATACCGCACGCAGTCAAAAGGAAGCCGCAAGAAGCGTTTGGCTTTGTGTATACTGGTATGTTCCCGTATCATTGCTTTTTTTTATTATAGGCACAGCCCTGTATGCGTATTTCAGCCAGCACCCCGAACTACTGGATGTGGTGAAGCAGCAGGTGGCTGCCGAAAAGAATGTAGACATCAATACCCTCACTCCCGCCGACTACGGAGATAAAATTTTACCGTATTTCATGGTGCTGAAAGTGCCTAAAGGTCTGGTAGGATTGATCATTGCTGCTATCCTCAGCGCTGCCATGAGCACCATCAGCAGCGGAATGAACAGCTCGGCTACTGTATTTTTAAAAGACATTTACCAGCGGTATATCAACCCCAATCCCGGTACTAAGAAGGAGATGCTTGTTCTGTATACTGTAACAGCTTTAACGGGTATAGTGTCTATTGTGTTTGGTATTGCCATGATAGGCGTAAAAAGTATTCTGGATATGTGGTGGGAACTGGCGGGTATTTTATCTGGCGGCATGTTGGGTTTGTTTTTATTAGGGATGATCGCAAAAAAAGCCCGCAACGCCGAAGCCGTTACCGGAACAGTGGTTGGTATTTTAGTTATTTTATGGATGTCGCTGTCCAAGTACTTCCCCGAACAATGGCAACATCTTAAAAGCCCTTTCCATGTGAACATGATAGTAGTGGTGGGAACGCTAACCATATTCCTTGTAGGGTTATTATTAACAAAAGCCAGGAAGAAATGAGTATCAACGCATAGCATGCAGGCTCTTTATTTTAATTGAGCTGTAGAGTGAAAGAAATGAAACCACGCAGATAACACCCTTTCGGCGGCTCAGGGTCATGGTTGTATGTTGTAAAGTATATTATTCATCAAACATTTGAAAAAACCAAAGCAAATTTATGTCAAAGAAATTTGTTCCTGTAATGATAA
The DNA here is from genome assembly GCF_035444585.1 of Agriterribacter sp. Lineage (GTDB taxonomy): Bacteria > Bacteroidota > Bacteroidia > Chitinophagales > Chitinophagaceae > Agriterribacter. Next base: position 1,752 of record NZ_DAOMOZ010000068.1, on the reverse strand, counting down.
CCCCGTTTACACCCGAGGCAAAGCTTGATTTTGATATGGTGAAAGTGCTGGTTGATTTTTATCTTGCCGCGGGAGTAAAAGGATTGTTCGCCAACTGCCTTTCCAGTGAAATGTACAGTATCAGTGATGATGAACGGCTGGCACTTACGAGGGCAGTAGTGGAACATGTTAACGGTCGTGTGCCGGTGGTGGCAACAGGTTCTTTTGGACTGACCATTGAAGATAAGGCGGAATTTGCTAAAAAAATATTTGATACGGGTATTGATTCGGTGGTACTCATTACAGGACATTATGCAGCGATAGATGAAGGGGATGACATTTTGTTGCAAAGATTTGACAAAATGTTATCGCTAACAGACAATATTCCGCTTGGATTGTATGAATGCCCTGCCCCCTATAAAAGAGTGGTAACGCCGGAAGTATTGAAAACGCTAGTATCCACCAACAGGATGTTTTATCATAAAGATACCTGCTGTGATGAAGCCCAGGTGAAGGCAAAATTAGAGGTGATCAAAGGTACGCCAATGCAGTTTTTCGATGCGCATACGCCAAATGGTGTATCTTCCATGAAAGCCGGCGCCGCGGGATTATCGGCCATAGCCGGTAATTTTTATCCCGAAATATTGGTGTGGTTGTGTGATCATGTTGATGACCCGTCTAAGCAAAAGGAGGTAGAATGGATACAGGCTGAATTGGCCCGGGTAGATCCGCTGATCCACGTTGCGTATCCCATGAGCGCTAAATTCTTTTTGCAACTGAGAGGGCTGCCTATTCATGCCATCAGCAGGGCGCATGCGCTGGAGCCCACACCTGAAGAAAAAGCTGTTCTGCATTCCATCCTGGATACTTTAAAATCGTGGTACGAAAAGTTAGGCATTAAAGAAGTGGTGTATGAGGATGTGGCGGGGTGAGTTGAAGTGGTAAGTAGTAAGTGGTAAGTGGTAGTAAGTGGTTTATCGTTTTGCAAAGTGAGCGGTGAGGGGTGAGAAGTGAGAGGTGAGAGGTGAGAGGTGAGAGAGGCTATCGTTTCATGTTTATGGTTTATTGTTTCACGGAATGAAGGGAGTGAGTAGTGAATTGTGAGAGGTGATCGTCTTTACCATTACCACTGATCTCCGGCTGAAAGCTGACTGCTGATACCTGACACCTGATAGCTAACAGCCCATCCAAATTTTAAATCTGAAATCTCAAATCTCAAATTCCAAATCTGAGTCCCACATGTATACCAAACTATTCTCAGCTTTATGCATTTGTATTTTGACTGCCTGCTCGGGCGGGCAACAACAAAGTGAAACGATCGAAAACGATACCGATATGCCTGCAGGTGATTCATCTTTCGTAAGGGGATATTTTTTTACGACCCCTGCGCCTTTCCCGGAGTGCCATGCATCTACTATCCTGCATTTACAAAACGGGGAATTTATGGCCGCATGGTTTGGCGGGCAAAAAGAAGGCACCGATGATGTTGGGATATGGCTTGTAAAAGGTAAGCCCGGTAACTGGACAACGCCGGTTGAAGTGGCCAAAATAAGAGAAGATGCCCATTGGAACCCTGTATTGTTCCAGTCGCCCGCAGGCAGGATATTCCTTTATTTTAAAGTAGGTAAAAAGATCCCTTCGTGGGAAACCTGGGTAAAGACTTCCGATGACAACGGGCAAACCTGGTCGGAAGCTACGGAACTGGTGAAAGGAGATAAGGGTGGAAGAGGCCCCGTGCGCAATAAGCCTGTTGTAACTTCTGCCGGGTTGTGG
>NZ_DAOMOZ010000067.1:0-20676 GCF_035444585.1 Agriterribacter sp. | reverse complement strand
GCTGACTCTTAATCAGCGGGTCCAGAGTTCGAGTCTCTGCGGGGTCACGCAGTGGATCCAATCCCGGCATGCAATTGCCGGGATTTTTTTGCTTTGCAAAAAGCAGAGCGAGAAGTTTATCCCGCCAGGGGGATTCATTGGCTAAAAAGATTACATTGACAAGGTTCACTATTTTGTTACGACAGAAAATGGGCGGGAAGTCTCTGCGGGGTCACGATTTAACGGTTAAGCCTTCAAAGTCTTTTATTTTGAAGGCTTTTTTGTGTTCGATCATTGATCCCTGACAAACCCGGAAAATCATAATCAACTAATATAGAACTTATAATTGAGTTCGAGCACCAAAAGGGTTGATTGATAATAAAACTAATCTTCAAAAGCTTTTTTCCCCAGCCTAAAATACTGGTCAACTGCAATCTTTGTCAGTTTCGTTACAAAGTCTAAAATAATTTCGACTTCATCTTCTGTATTCTGTTACAGCTGCTCCATGCTTTGCCAATATTCATTACCTGAGATGGCGTCATCTTACCTGTGGTTTCAGGAGGATTATCTCCGATATTCTTTCTATTCATAGTTTCTTTTTTAAAATAAAATCTGTGGTGTTGCTGTTGAACGGAAGTATTGAAATCTTTACGGGTAAGACATGATTATGGTTAATTATGTAAGAGTGATTTTTTGCAAAAGTTATCAAAAAATGATACCTTTCGCAAAATTTTACTCTTTGGAAGCCTATTTATCAATAAATGATTGGGTAGAAAATCTTGCATCAAAGGGCAGACATTCTTTTAGCCTTAGTAAGGTTAGGAATGCTTTTGCCAATGATACAGAAGCAGCCATTAAGCTGAAGCTAACAAGATTGGTGGGAAAAAAGAAAATAATATCCATACATAAAGGCTATTATTTAATCATTACTTCTCAATATGCTTCCAGAGGCGTCTTGCCGCCTGCATTGTTCATCGACGGGCTGATGAAATTTTTGGAAAGACCTTACTATGTGGGTTTATTAAATGCCGCTGCATTTCATGGTGCAGCACATCAGCAACCGCAGGAATATTTTGTAGTTACCAATTTCCCGGCATTACGACCAACAATCAAAAAGGGTATCAGGATAAATTATATAAGTAAAAAGGAAGTGCCTGAATTGTATTTGGAAAAAAGGAAAACTGAAACAGGTTCTATCAGCATATCTAACCCCGCATTGACAGCAATGGATTTGGTGCAGTTTGATAAGCGGGTTGGTGGGCTTGACAGGGCGGCTACTGTTTTAAATGAATTGGCAGAAGCTATAAAGCAAGAACAAATAACTGAACAGTTTTTACAAGAAGTGCCTGTTGCAGCTATTCAAAGGTTAGGCTTTTTATTGGAAGTAATCTTAAAGAAAGATATTGGCAAGCATCTTTACGAAGTAAGCCAGAAAGCGGGACTTGATTTTTTCCGTATTCCTCTAAAAACATCAGCGATAAAAAAAGGTTATCCATCAGATGAACGATGGAAAGTGATAGTGAACACAGCAATTGAAATTGACGAATGATACCACAAAGCGATATTATAGAATGGAGCAATACAGTTGCATGGCGAACCAATGAACAGATTGAGCAGGATTTGGTAATATGCCGTGCATTGGTGGAAATATTCAATGACGATTATTTAGCCGGGCATTTAGCGTTTCGAGGTGGCACAGCATTACATAAATTGTATCTACAACCGCAACCACGTTATTCTGAAGATATAGACCTGGTGCAAATGAAAGCAGAGCCAATAGGCGAAATATTGGACAGGCTTAGGACGGTACTTGAGTTCATTGGCAAAGCAAAAGTTGAGGTTGGTGATACAATGGCTACAATGAAATTCAGGTTTGAATCTGAGATAGCCCCGGTTGTACCATTACGGTTGAAGATTGAAATAAATTGCAGGGAACATTTTGCGGAACTGGACTGGGAAAAGAAAGATTTTAGCGTACAGTCAAATTGGTTTGAAGGTTCATGTTCTTTAACCACATATAAGTTGGAAGAACTACTTGGAACAAAAATCCGTGCTTTGGATCAACGGCGTAAAGGGCGTGATTTATACGATTTGTATCAGGCGATCACTAAAAGCAAATTGAATGTAGAATTTATGCTTAACTGCTATCGGAAGTATATGAAGTTTAGTGTTGGAAATATCCCTTCTCAAAAGGAGTTTATACAGAATTTGGAATTGAAATTACAAGATAAATATTTCGTAGGCGATATTGTTGGTTTAATTCGTCCTGGTGAAGTATATGACCACAATGTTGCTTATGAGTTAGTGAAAAAAGAATTGTTTGATGAAATGTAAGTTGGCTTATCTGTCTTAAATCTGTTAATTCCTGTATATGGCTCATGGTTTTGTGATTGTTTTTTCTTCCGGTACCGCGGTGCCGTCTGCTCCCATGATTTCAATCCGTTTAAGCGACCCGGTACAGACCGCAGTAGAACACTCCAGCGCTCCAACCGCGCTTTTTCGGCTTCTTCAATTATAGTATCCATAATTTTATTAGCTTTATACGCTAAACTAACATACTACAAGCATTGCCATACGATATTACTATATTGCTGCAGCAGGTGTCGCAAGACGATGAAGCGGCTTTTCGCAGGGTCTTTGATCATTATAAAGCACCCTTTTATAGGGTTGCCTTTAAGATGACGCATATTGCAGGTGTTGCTGAAGAAATTGTTCAGGAAGTTTTTGTTACGCTTTGGGTAAAAAGAAAGTTAGCAGTCCGGGCAAAAAATCCGGAAGGATATATTTTCACCATTCTTCATAACTGCATATATGCGCATTTTAGAAAGCTTGCGCAGGACAGGCAATTAAAATCAAAGATGGTGCAGGCGGTGGAGGTGAGTGAAAATCCGGTTGAGACCCTATTACTCGAAAAAGAGTACAGGATAATTCTCGAAAAAGTGATCAGTGGGCTTCCTCCTCAGCAGAAGATCGTCTACCAGTTGGCCAAGCAGGAAGGAATAAGCAGGGAAGAGATAGCCAGGCGGTTAAACATTTCTCCTAATACCGTAAGGAATCATCTTGCTGCTGCGGTAGAATATCTGCGGGTTTGCCTTAAAAAGGAGGCCTCTGCTGTAATATGGGCCGTTATCTGGATGTATGTATAAATTTTTGAAACCGGTATTAAATCCGGGAAGTTCCGGTATAGGCATTCTTTTACAGGTAGTTGTTTACTTCAAATGATGCCGCAAAGGCATTATAAAAACCACAGGAAACACTTGTCTTCCTCCTTTCCTGCTGTAGTGGTTTCTGTCTTACTTAAAATTATTTTTACATCACTGGTACATTTTCATTCTCTCCTTCATCATAGATGATAAGGGGAAGAGTATTTCCAAATAAAAAAACAGTATGGGGGCTTCAAAGACCAGGGTAGCATATTTGTTAGAAATTTATTCGGAGGGCAAAGCCTCACCCGAAGAAGAACAGGAGCTTTTTACCTGGGTGATAAAAGGAAATAAAAAGCCTGTAAAGGAGCATATTGAAAAGCTGGTATCTTCTGATCATTTCGGTGATGCGGCTTTAGAGGTAGACTGGGAACGATTGTACCAGCAGGTTTTAAAAGAAACAAATGCCAGGAATATTCGGCCGGTAGTAAGAAAAATGACATGGATACGCTGGGCTGCAGCAGCAATAGTTTTGTTGGCGGGAACAGGGTATTATTTTTTTACGGCCCATAAAGGAAATGATCAAAAGGAATTGACAAGTATTGAGCAAATAAAAATGGATGATATCGCGGCGCCTGACGCGGTTAATGCGGTACTTACTTTAGATAATGGGCAACGCATCATTTTAGATAGTACGGGAACCGGGATGTTGGCGGTGCAGGGATCAGTAAAAGTGATGAAGTTGCCGGATGGGCAAATCTCTTATAGGGGTACCAGTAAAGAAATTCAATACAATACACTGAGCAATCCGAGAGGCAGCAAAGTCATTGGTTTAACACTGGCTGACGGCAGCAAAGTTTGGCTGAATGCAGCAAGTTCCCTGAGGTACCCAACCGCATTTACAGGTAATGAAAGAAAAGTTGAAATAACCGGTGAGGCCTATTTTGAAGTAGCACATGATCCTGTTACACCTTTTATTGTAAGCAAAGATGGAACAACAGTGCAGGTGCTGGGCACTCATTTTAATGTGAATGCATACGATGATGAACATTCCTTGAATGTGACCTTGTTAGAGGGAAGCGTAAGTGTGGGTACCATCTACAGCCGGCAGCCTAAAGTGATCGGGCCGGGAGAGCAGGCACAGGTGGGGAAAGGTGGGGATATTAAACTGGTGAATTCGGTTGATACAGATGAGGTGATGGCCTGGAAGAATGATTTATTTTCTTTTAAAGGAGCAGGCATTGAAAGCATTATGCGACAGGTATCCCGGTGGTACGACGTGGATGTAATTTTTGAAAAACAGGTGACCGAAAAATTTTACGCTGAGGTGTCGAGGAGCACGAATGTTTCCATGCTGCTGAAAATGCTGGAGGCAACCAGGTCTGTGCAATTTAGCATTGAAGGAAAAACAATCAGGGTAACACCGTAAAATTAATTTCGTATCTCAATTAAAGGTTGGAAAGATTGAGTCCAGCTTAAGAAAAAGCCAGCTCCTCTGGAACAGGAACTGGCCAAGCATCTGAGCTGACTCAGTATTAATAAAAACAATTGATGCTGTTTTACTATTTCATCAACTCAAACTAAACAAAGTTATGCCAAATTCCTTTTATAGGCCGCTGTATTTTAATCAGCGGCTTGTTATCAAAACGCTGCGAATTATGAATTTCGTAACCATCCTGCTCCTCGCATGCTGCCTGCAGATAAGTGCGCATGTCAGTTCCCAGGGAATTACGCTGAATGTCAGGAATGCTCCTTTGGAAAGAGTATTCCGTGAGATCAGGAAACAAACCGGTTATACATTCATGTATACCGAAACGATACTGAAAGAGGCAAGGAAGGTGAGTGTGCATGTGAAAAACTCCTCTCTTCAGGAAGCGCTTGCCATCTGTTTTTCTACCCAGCCTTTCACTTATAAGATAATTGACAAAACCATTGTGTTACAGCCCCTGGAGCCCGCAGCAGCCGGTATTGCTTCCGTGAGCACAAAAACACTTCTGCTACCGCCAATTGAAATTCATGGAAGAGTGGTCAATGAGCGGGGCGAACCTCTCCAAAATGTATCGGTATTGGTTACAGCCACTAAGATTGGAGTTGCCACAAATGCCAACGGACGATTTACGCTAACTGCTCCGGATGATAAAAATATTGTGCTGGAAATTTCAAGCGTTGGATTCAAGACAAAGACAGTAACAGTAGGGAAGGAAACTGAAATCAACGTTATATTGGAGTTAGATGTTTCCGGGTTGAATGATATAGTTGTGGTAGGATATGGCAGTCAAAAAAAAATAGAGCTAACAAATGCTGTATCCAGCATAAAATCAGATGACTTTGTAAATGGGGCAATAAATGATGCCGCTCAATTGATTAAAGGGCAAGTAGCCGGGCTTACTGTTATCAATCCGGATGCTAATCCGCTCAGCGTTTCTCAAATTGTATTACGTGGAATTTCCACCCTGGCTTCGGGTACACAGCCTTTGGTTGTAATTGATGGTATCCCTGGATCACTAACAGATGTGGCTCCGGACGATATCCAGTCAATAAGCGTATTAAAAGATGGTTCTGCCGCAGCAATTTATGGAACAAGGGGTACTAATGGTGTTATACTTATTACAACGAAAAAAAACAACGGAAAGGTTGCGGCTACTGTTGAATTGCATAGTTATGTTTCTACACAACGCATAACGAAGACTCTGGATTTTATGGATGCTGATGAATACAGGAAATTAGCGCAAGCGGGCAAAAACGGAGCCATTGATTATGGTTCAAATACAAATTGGCTGGATGAAATATTTCGGAAACCCATTTCGCAAACACATAATATAAGTATCAAAGGAGGAAATGCGAATACAAATTATTTGATGAATATAAATTATAAGGCGCTGGATGGATTGGTGCAGAAATCTGATAATGATGTTTTGAATTATCATATTCGTGCTAATCATTCCATGTTAAACGGAAAATTAAAAATTTACGGTAGTCTGATGGGATTCGATCAAAAATATTTTAATGGGATAAGAGGAGATATTTACCGGCATGCCCTGATTTATAATCCGACAGATCCGGTAAAAGATGCAAATGGAAACTGGACAGAGCATGTTTCTACCTACACACCCAATCCGATGGGTTTGATTAAAGAAACGAAAAGCGAAAATAAGATCACCAATTTTAAACCATCAGTAACAATTACTATCCGGCCCTTTAACAATCTATCAGTTGCAGTATTGGCCTCGAAAGAAATTTCTAACGGAATTGCAGGATACGCTGAATCATTTAATCATTTTAACAGCCTCAATCTCAAAAGAACAGGGTATGCGAGCCGCGACAGTTACCGGGACATGAATGATTTTATGGAAATTACATCCAACTATGTGAATACATTCAGGGATCATAGCCTTACTGTTCTTGTTGGTTACAGCTTTCAGCAAAACGCGTATGAAGAGTTTTCGATGAATAACTATGATTTTCCAAGTGAGTTATATTCTTATAATAATATGGCTTTGGGAAAGGCCTTGTCTGAGGGCAGGGCGGGCATGGGCTCTTATAAAGAAAAATCAAAATTGATTGGATATTTTGGCCGGCTTAATTATAATCTTAGTAACAAATACTTTCTTAATACCAGCTTGAGGTATGAGGGCTCATCAAAATTTGGTGAAAACAATAAATGGGGACTTTTCCCTTCAGTTTCTGTGGGATGGAATATCTCAAAGGAATCTTTTATGGAAGACATAACGCTTTTAAGTTTATTGAAGCTAAGAGCTGGTTTTGGAGTTACGGGCACGGTACCTTCAGCTTCTTATACTTCATTGAGCCGGCTTTCATATGGTGGCAAATACTTTTATAACGGGCAATGGATCTCGGTTATCCAGCCCTCTTCCAATGCAAATCCTGATCTTAGATGGGAAACCAAAGAAGAAATTAATATAGGAGTAGATTTCGGGTTTCTAAAAGACAGGATAACCGGGGCAATTGATATTTATAAGAGAAATACCAAAGATCTTTTATGGGAATACAAGGTTCCAATGCCTCCTTATCTGTTTCCAAGTGTTCTTGCTAATGCCGGCTCAATGGAAAATAAAGGTATTGAGATACAGATAAATGCCAATATCATAAAAGGACCAAATTTTGAGTGGAATACCAACCTGAATTTTTCTACCAATAAGAATAAAGTGATTTCGTTGTCGAATAAAGATTTCAAATTGGAAGGAGGCTTCTTTTACACGGGTAGTACCGGAGAGCCGATACAGAGCACCACGCATATTGTAAGGGAAGGAGAGGCATTAGGTAATTTTTGGGGATATAAATCTGTTGGAATTGATGATAACGGCTACTGGATTATTGAAGATAAAGACGGAAAGTCAAAATCAATTTATGATCAGCAGCCTGATGACAAAAAAATACTGGGAAATGGATTGCCAAAAAATTATTTGAACTGGAATAATACAGTAAACTACAAATACTTTGATCTAACTGTTACAATGCGGGGTGCCTTTGGTTATCAAATACTGAATACGCCGGAAATGTTTTATAGTGTGCCGGTCAGCCTGGCGCGTGGTAATATTATGAAAAACTCCTATGATAATGTTTATGGGAAAAGACCACTTAATGATTTGCAGGAGCTTCAATATTTAAGTTATTATATCGAAAATGGAGATTTCTGGAAGATAGATAATATCACATTGGGATTTACACATAATTTCTTGAAGGGGCCAATGAAAAGTTGCCGGATTTATGCGTCAGGATCAAACCTATTTACCATTACAGGTTATAGCGGAATAGACCCGGAAGTAAATAGTCTGGGATTAAGCCCGGGGATGGATAACAGGGATAGATATCCTTCAACAAGAACATATACGCTGGGAGCTTCATTTAAATTTTAAAATGAAAAAAAATGAAAAAAATATTATCTATAATTTCAATTATCATTACGGTAGGATTCTGCGGGTGCAGCAAAAATCTTTCCGAAGAGGTTTTTTCTGATTTGACAGAAAAAGGTTACAATTATAAGAGTGAAGAAGTTTATAATATTATAGGTTCTGTGTATGCCCATATGAGGGGTTGGCATAGCTTATGGGGTTACTCGGGATTACAGGAGTTTACAACAGATGCTTTAGTGCAGCCTGCCAATGCTTCAGGGTGGAGCGATGGAGGAACGTATTTAAGATTACACCAACATAGCTGGAATGCAGAACAGGGACACCTCGCTGATTTATGGTCGTTTGGTTACCGGGGAGTTCTCCTTTCAAACAGAATAATAGAACAACTTGCTGCAGAGAGTATTCCTGTGCCTCCAAATGTAAGCAGAGAATCCTTAATTGCAGAGATTACAGTTGTGAGGGCTTTATATTATTGGCTTCTGATCGACAACTTTGGTGATGTGCCGTTTATAACAGCTTCAACACAAGAACTCCCTGTTAAAACAGAACGGGCAACTATATATACAAATATTGTTTCAGATATCAATAATGCTATTGAGCATCTAAGCCCCGAAAATAACATTCAAATGTACGGACGGATTAATAAATGGAGCGCCAAAGCATTATTAGCCAACTTATATCTGAATGCCAAAGAATATAATGGCACTGCAGAATTAGACAAATGCATTGCTGAATGTAATGATATCATTTCCTCCGGAAAGTATAGTCTTGAACCCAATTTTGCTGACTGTTTCGATGCGGACAATGAAAATTCCAGGGAAACGATATTAGCCGCACCGTGCGATGAAATTAATGGAGGAAGCATGTTTATAAATGCTACTTTGCATACATCATCAAAGGATAAATACGATTTAAGAACAGGAATGTATGGAGCTTCGAGTGTAAAAGCTGTTTCTCAGTTCATTGATACCTGGGATCCTGAGGATGCCCGCTATAATGCTACATGGGAAAATGGATTACAATACGCATCTGATGGTGTGACCCCGCTGTTATGCGTTTATGAAAAAACAGGTCAGCAATTGAATTACTCAAAAGACCTTCCAAACGGTATATATACCGGAGAAGATGAAGGTTTTAGAATAATAAAGTATAAGCCGGAAATGGGAGCAAGCAATCCCATGAACAATGACGTTATTATCTTTCGGTATGCACAGGTTTTAATGATGAAGGCAGAATGTTTATTAAGAAAAGGACAAGCTGATGAAGCGGCCGATCTTGTAACTCAGGTAAGACAAAGGGCATTTAAGAACAATCCGGGAAAAGCACAGGTTACCGGCGCTCAGTTAACGGGAGACTCAAAATATAAATATGGTTATGTGGAGGATTATAAAATCGTAGACCAGGGAGATACATCACCAGTTGAATTCGGCGGTTTTTATGATGAGCTTGGCTATGAATTTGTTTATGAGTTTACAAGGAGAAGAGATATGATCAGGTTCGGCACATATACTACAAAAAGCTGGTTATCCCACAAGCCGAACGGCAACTATCGAAAAATCTTTCCGATTCCGCAATCAGCTTTAGATGCGAATCCCAATTTAATTCAAAACCAGGGTTATTAACAAGCCACTTCGTTCATTAGGTATGAAACTCATCTATTTAGTTTACCTATCCATATTCTCTATGCTCACTTCTGCTATAGCGCAGATAGATAGCGGATTGAATGATGTTGCGGAAGGATACACCTCATCCACAGAAGTTCTTATTCCAAAGGATTTTCTAACTCCTGCAAATCTGGACAAAGATGGAGATTTTGACTGGTACAGGAATAATATCCCTTTTTTTGACTGCCCCGATGAAGACGGAGGTAACAAAATCAGGCAGGTTTATTATTACAGGTGGCGTGTGTTAAAAAGCCATTTACGGCTAACAGAGAACGGCTATACATTTTCTGAATTTATTAAAGGAGATGGTTGGAGGGGAAATGACATATACCTGAAAAATACGTATTCAGCTATAAACGCTGCAGCCGGACACGTAATTAATGAAAGTAAATGGTTAAGAGACAGCAGGTATGTGGAAGACTATATTAATTTTTTTTTGGAGGGAAACGGCCGGTTACTGGAGTACAGCGACTGGATAGGAGCTGCAGCATACGCTTACTATTTAGTTTCAGGTGATACTGCTTTTATTATATCCAAATTATATTCATTGATCAATCTCTGGAATATTCGTTATAAAAAATATTTTGATCCTGACATTGGACTGTTTTGGCTTACTCCCCAGGAAGATGCTATGGAAAATAATTCAACAGCTTATAAGTATAATAATAATTTTGAAAAAACCTATCGCCCCAGTGTAAATAGCTATGCATACGCACTTGCAAAAACGATTGAAAAAATAGCTACCCTTTCGGGCGATACGATAATAGCAAGTGAGTTCTCTACAAAGGCAATGGATATAAAATCCCATATTTTAAAATCATTGTGGAGCGCAGATGATCATTTTTTTATTGAAAAAATTAAGCGTGACGGGTTGAATGCACCAGCATCTGAACTCATTGGGTTTGTTCCCTGGTATTTTAACATCCCGGATGACAATTCCGCTTACATTACTGCCTGGAACAAGTTAAACGATTCGGTTAATGGCTTTAAAGGGGATTATGGGATGAGGACCATAGAAAAATCCAGTTCCTACTATTTTTATGATTACAAACCAAACACATGTCAGTGGAATGGCCCCTCATGGCCTTTTGCAAGTTCTCTTACACTTACCGCCATGGCCAATGTTCTGCATGATTACGAACACAAAGGGAAGGTAACAAAGGAATTTTATTATGATGAATTGAAAAAATATGCATTGCAACAGTATAAAAGAGGTTCACCGTATGTTGCAGAATCATTTCATCCCGATAAAAACCAATGGATTTGTGATATTGACGAACGAAGTGAACATTATCTTCATTCTACTTATATTGATTTGATCATATCGGGGCTTATTGGGATAAGATTGAATGCTAAAAATGAACTTTTCGTAAGTCCGCAAATTCCGGAAACATGGGATCATTTTTGTATTGAAGATGCGCCCTTCAAGAACAGGCAAATAACAGTTGTTTACGATGTAAGAAGCGATGGAAGTCGGTATAAATTAAAGCAGAAAGAAGAAGTCAGAAGCGGGTTAAGCGTATTTGTTGATGGGATATTAAGTACGTATGCTAAGAAACTAACCAGGGTTAAAGTTCAGGTAACACCTAAATTCATAACGCAGCCGGAACATAAAGTAAATTTTGCTTCGAGTATTTACCCTTTTGAGGGTTATGATAGTGCATACCCTAAGGTTACGGCTTCATATCTTAGGGAACAGATAAACCCAACAACAAAAGAAAATATTTATCTGGCGATTGACAACAAAGTATTTTATGATGCAAAGCCCAACAACCACTTTACTTTTTGGGGCTCCCCAAGCCAGCGCGATTATATTATTATAGATTTTGGAGAAGCTAAAAGAATAAATCAAATCAATCTTTACCTGTTCGAAGATAGCGGCAAAGTAAAGGCCCCGGAAAGCTATCATATCAAATATTCAACGTCAAAAGGTCCTGATAATTTTAAAGACCCGGAAGGAGTTGCTAAAACACCTTTGCTTCCGGTTGGAAACACAATGAATAAAGCTATATTTGAATGGGTTGATGCAAGGAAGGTAAAGATTATTTTTAATCACAACGGGAAGTCAAGAACAGGTATAGCGAATATTCATGCACTTGGGTATAAATATCCCACTTATTTTCCACAAACGAAAGATAAGTGGGGCAATGCTTTGTTCAATCATATTGATATAAATAAAACAGGATATTATACGCTAAAAATAAAATACGTCAATGGATCTGGTTCAACCTCTTATCAAAAGCTTTTAGTGAACGATATTGAGCTTAGGGTTGCGCTCCCGGCAACAAAAGGCTGGGATTTTGTTGAAACCGTTTCTTTGAATATTCCATTAAATAAAGGCTCCAATTCAATAAAATTCATCAACCCGCAACCAGGAAAAGCAGGTATAAGTAACATTTGCATTATGGAAATGACCGGTTTTTCGGATGATTTTGTAAATAACCGGCCCTTTACCGATGCAAGAGGCTGGATCCCGTGGTTGGGGATATGGAGTGTACATGAAGGCAGATATGTCCCGGACAAACGGAAAGAATCAGTTAGTTTGCTTTCCTACAAATTCAATGGCAATTTTACAAACTATACTAATGTAACGCTTTCATCAAACATAAGATTTGAAGAGCGTTCCGGAGGAGCCGGACTGATTTTCAGGGTTTCAGCCCCGGCAGGTAATGCAGGAGCGCTGAAGGGGTATTATGCCGGCATAGATATCGAAAATAAAAGCCTGGTGCTTATAAAATTGGATGGTGATAAAACAAAACTATTATCTTCTTCCCCCATGGCGTTTGCCATGCATTTGGATTACAGGTTAACTATTGTAACTGAAAATGATTTGATCAAGATATTTTTTAATAATGCATCAGAACCACAGATTAAAGTATTTGATTCTTCGTTTAGAGAAGGGCTGGTGGGGCTAAGAGCGCTGAATGTTGGTGCAGCGTATAGTTCCATTATGATTGCTGAAAGGTATCAGGATTAAGGCGAAAGAAATTCGGTTAAAAAAATAAAGCGATATTTCATTTTTAAAATGCTTATGATCAGTTATGAAAAATATAATAAAAACTGTCGCGCTGTTACTGTCACTTCCTGTTTCAATATATGCGCAAAAAGAGGTTTCAGATGTCGTGATGCAAAAAATCTATGATGAAGTAAAAACACCTTATAAATATGGTGTGGTGTTCAAACATCCTGATTCAACAAAAATGATAGACTCGCCAACTATCTTTAAAGAAAAGGGTACCTGGTATATGACCTATATTGTTTTTGATGGACAGGGCTACGAAACATGGCTGGCAAAAAGCGATGATTTACTTCATTGGGAATCGAAAGGGAAAATACTATCGTTTACAGAAAATACCTGGGATGCCAATCAGAAAGCCGGTTACCTGTCACTGGTAAACATTGATTGGGGAGGCGACTATTCTGTGGAGAAATACAGGGGAAACTACTGGATGACCTACCTCGGCGGGAGCGCTTCAGGGTACGAAGCGGGTACATTAAAAATTGGTTTGGCAAATTCCGGAACATTAACTGAAGTAGTTCGGTGGAGTACGGATAATACCCCGCTTTTATCTCCTGAAGATAAAGATGTGAGGTGGTTTGAAAACAAAACCATTTATAAAAGTTTGGTCATCCGGGATAAAGAAAAACACACCGGGCATAACTTTGTGATGTATTATAATGCAAAAGGGAATGAGAATTTTGAGAGCATTGGAATGGCTGTTTCTAATAATATGCGAACGTGGAAACGCTATGGCAAAGAGCCCTTGATTACACAAAGGAAGGGTATTTGCGGCGATGCACAGATAGCAAAGATAGGTGATGTGTATGTGATGTTCTACTTTGGCGCATTCTGGAAACCCGGCGCTTTTGAACGCTTCGCCTGTTCGTATGATCTGATAAACTGGACAGATTGGAAAGGTCCTGACCTTATAGCTTCTTCAGAAAGTTATGATGAGGTGTATGCCCATAAACCCTGGGTTATAAAGTGGAATGACACAATTTACCACTTTTATAATGCTGTAAGTCGTGAAGGACGGGTAATTGCAGTAGCTACATCAAAAGACTTAAAAAAATAATTGAAAAAGCCCTAAAGCTGTTACAGATTATAGAACACTCCGCTGTTCAGGCTTAGATTGACTTCTAAATCGTATTGATACGGACTATTTCAGTTGGTTTAATCGCCTTAGATCTTCCAAAAAGAGTTCGAGTTTTGTACCCAATAGGGTCACAACGTCAGAAAAATACATTTGAAAATCAGTCATTTACGGGCTGACTTTTTTCTTGGGGTGGGATAGGTACTGAGCTCAGTCATGCCCGGCTTTATCATTAGAATACACGGGCAGGTTCCAGTGATAACGCAGCGCCAGTAAACGCAATCCCAGACAAACGATCAATGCAATAATGGAGATCCAGTCGGCAGACAGCCAGTTTAAATAATTTCCTGCAACCACAATGGAGGCCCCTGCGAGGGCAGCAGACGCATAGATTTCTTTTTCCAGTATAACGGGGATCCGGTTGAGCAGCACATCCCGTAGCACGCCGCCCCCAACCGCGGTAATAATTCCCAAAAGAACGGCAACTTCTGCATTGTGACCATAAGCCAGGGTTTTCTGTGCGCCGGTTACTGCAAATAAGGACAGTCCCAATGCATCAAAAAACAATACCGGCCGGTTAAGCCTCCGTACAAAAGGATATAGGCCTATAGTCGTTCCGGCAGCAATTATTGCTGCTACTAAATAACGCCAGTTGGTTAACCCTGCCGGAGGGATGGCGCCGATGCAGAGATCACGGATGATCCCTCCGCCGCATGCCACTGTAAATGCGATAGCGCATATCCCAAAAAGGTCAAGCCCCCGTTGCCTTGCTGCCGTTGCCCCGCTTATTGCAAATGCAAAGGTACCGGCAAGGTCGAGAAAATAATAAAGTGTATGTAGCTTATCCATCTTAAATGCCAGTTGATGCAACCAGGCTAATGCCGCCGTTATCATAGCTTGTAACCGGGAGCCGCATCTATAGCTGCGCGGAGCACCACAAGCTACCTGCTATACGTTTGCATCGTTCAAAAGTATAAATTTGTTATGTTATAAAGGGGTTATCCGGGGTTTATTTAAAGCCGGCTCAAGTGATACCAGTTTGTGACTTTCAAAAATCGTTCCCTTAATTTACAGTCTATAAAAAATGTAATATTGCACCAATATTTCAGACATGAACTTTTCAATTGATCACAAAAACCATATACCACTACACATACAGGCGGAGGAGCTTTTAAGAAAGATCATACGCAGCCCGCAATACGCAAAAGGAAAGCTGCTGCCCAATGAAGTTGAGCTTGCCAAGCAACTGGCCATATCACGAACCACTTTACGACTGGCCATTAATAAGCTCGTATATGAAGGATTGCTTATAAGGAAAAAAGGCGTCGGAACCAAGGTCAGCAACAGTATCGTAAGTTCAAAATCGGTTAACTGGCTGAGCTTTTCGCAGGAAATGGCTGCCCGGAAAATACCCATTGAGAATTTTGAGCTTAAGCTGAGCTGGGTAAGACCGGAAGAAACGGTAGCCAATTTTTTTGAGATCAGGGCAAATAAAAAGGTGCTGAAAATGGAAAGATTAAGGGGGCGCCCCGAAGGACCTTTTGTGTACTTCGTTTCTTATTTTCATCCGCGTGTAGGACTTACCGGCAAGGAAGATTTTCAACGGCCCCTTTATGAAATACTGGAAAAGGATCACCTGGTGGTAGCCAGTCTTTCCAAGGAGGAAATTACCGCAAGAGCAGCCGATAAATTCATTGCCGGCAAATTGAATCTTGCCCCAGGCGCACCTGTGCTGTGCAGGAAAAGATTTGTTTTTGACCAGGGCGACCGTCCTATAGAATACAACCTGGGCTTTTACAGGGCCGACAGCTTTGTATATACCATTGAAAGCAGGAGATAGCAACAGGAAAAATAAATTAAAAATCCAGTTTCCTTGTCCTGCCTTTGCTATCTGAAATGATTACGGAGGCAATATGCTTATCAATACTTAAAAACCTTGCTGATTGCGACAGAAAGGAAAAGCCGTAATAACATTCGCGCCTTTGTTTTTTGCCATCCCTGTAAACCAGTTCCGCGCTTACTTCATGCGGCCGCAGAGGAATATTAATAATATCGTTTTTAAGCGTATGTACTTTCAGCGGGCCTCTGTTTTGTGCCGCTGCCAGCAGGTATTTGTCATTTGCGCCTCTCAATTTTATTAACGCTTTGCCATTACCCGCGATAAAGATGCCGCTTTCAAGGATGGATTGGGGAATGAAATTTCCTTTGCCGTCTCCTTTCAGCATCAAACCATTCAGGGCATCGTAACGGCCTGTTGTGAGTTCCGATCCGTGATCGTTGGTGTTCATTACTATATCAAGGTTGCCATCCCCGTCAAAATCGTCTGCTATCATACCATTCAGGGCCGACAACTGCGCCATAAAGGGGAGGGGGACCAGGGTGAACTTACCGTTGCCATCATTCCTCACATAACATGATGCAAAGTTCGTTGCTTTTAATATCAATGCATCGTTCAGCTCTTCTTGCGTGAACAACCCTTCCATGGTGGCTCTGGCATACGATCTGTAATCCCGGAACCTTACCTGCATGGATGTCATCTGTTTTATGGCATCGTCTCTTAAGTGTGCCGGGAACTCTTTTTTTACGGGCGAATCCTGGCTGGCAGGCAGGTATAAAGACAGGAAGGCATCGTAGCTGCTGTTGTGATCAAAATCTTTGGCATATACCGATACCGGGTACTGTGCGCCGGCCCTATAAAAAGAATTTTGGCCCAGGTTGCCCGCTACATAATCCATATCGCCGTCGTTGTCGAAATCACCCGCTGCAATGCTGTTCCACCATCCCACCTGGTTTAACAACCCGGTTCCGGCAGTTACATTTTTAAAAACACCGTTGTTGTTTTTGAAGAAGGTGAGCGGCATCCATTCGCCTGCCAGCACCAGGTCGGGCCAGCCATCATTGTCAAAATCGGTAAACAGGGCATCGCTTACCAGCCCGATATCGATTAGTTCATTTGCAACTTCGGCGGTTACATCAGAAAATTGTATATGCCCCTTTCGGGAATCGTTCCTGTAAATAAAGCTCGATACAGGTTTAGGGTAACTCCAGGGCTCCACCCGGCCGGCAATAAAAAGATCAGGGTCTCCATCCTTATCGTAATCTGCAGCCCTTACGCACGACTTGCTTGTATAATTCTGTGGCAGCGCCAGGGAATCGGCTGTAAAATTGCCTTTCCCGTCATTGCTAAAAAGCTGGTCACGGTAAGCCGCTGTATTGGGCTTGCTTTCATATCCACCTCTTGCCAGGTAAAGATCCATATCGCCGTCTCCGTCTGCATCAAACAGGATGGTTCCCATATCCTGGTAATGGACATCCCTTATTTCGGTTGGCTGTGTTATTGCTTTCTGTAAAAATGAGCCGTTGTGCTGTTGTAACAAAAGGGTTGTGGCAAACAGAGAATTTCCACCGGCAATGATATCATCCAACCCATCGCCATTCACATCCCCGGCAGCCAGTGACGGGCCATATTCCGAAAATTTGTGGGGCAGTAATTTTTGAATATTAAAATCAATATAATCCATTTGCGCATGTTTATATTGAATACCCAGTGATGCCGTAACGTCCTTAAATAAAGTGCGCTCTGCTATAGCCGGGCGCCGCCAGTTGTAATTGTCTTTTGCATTTTTTTTATTGACCTGTATGGTTTGGTTGGCCGGTACATTTTTTATCAGCTCTTTGCTTCCGTCGGGCCATTTAACAACAAGCGAGTCTACCAGGGTTACGGTGTCAAGTCCGAAATGAGGATTTAACTGTACAGAAGAAAGGTAACCCCGGTAGGGCGTTTGTTCGTATACCTGTAAGTTGTTCCCATAATAGATCTCTATCCATGCGCCGGTTCCGTTTAGGTTTAAGCTATCGCCTGCCAGTTGCACCGATAAATAATGCTTGTTGTTTTCTTTTGAATCCATTAATGTATTCCTGTACACGAAAGCCTTATCGTTGATGTTGTTAATGATCATATCCAGGTCGCCGTCATTATCCAGGTCTGCATATACTCCGCCGTTTGAAAAGGAAGTTTTGTTTAAGCCCCAATCGCCCGACACGTCGCTAAAGCTGCAATTGCCGTTATTACGGAAAGCGTAATTGTGGATTTTTACTTCCGGGATCTGTGCCAGAACGGTAGATTTGGAAACAATGGCCATAGGCTCCTGCCGGTAAACGATAAAGTCGTGATCTGTTATATCTTTAGGAAAACCGTTCGTAACAATGATGTCCCGGAGCCCGTCATTGTCAAAATCGGCAACCAGCGGAGCCCAGCTCCAGTCTGTTTCCGTGATGCCTGAAAAGAAGCCGATATCACTGAAAACCGGGTCGCCGATTGAATCATTTGCGTTTACCACCGGCCCCAGGTTAAGCTGCAGCGTATTCCTTACATACTGATCCTGGTATTTAAAAAAATCATTAAGCTGGTAGATCCGGTAGCTGCCGGCATTCAGCATCATCTTTTTCCGGTAATTGTCTTCGGGGCTCATATCCAGCTCTATTATATCCGATAGTCCGTCGTTATTGATGTCTATGATATCCTGCCCCATCCCGTTCGCAGAAGTATGCTTAAGATAGGATGCGGCTTTGTCTGTAAAAGTGCCGTCATGGTTATTGATGTACAGCAGATCGTTTGCAATAAAATCGTTGGTCACAAAAATATCCTTCCATCCGTCTTTGTTGATGTCTGCAATGGTGGCGCCATGTGCATAACCCTCAATAGTGAGCCCTGCCTCCCGGGTTACATCCGTAAATACAGGATGCCCCGGCAGGCTGTCCATCGTGTTTTTATAAAGCCTTCCCGTACTGGGAAAAGAGCCGTCTGTAATTTTGGGCTTAAAAACCGAAGGGTTTATGTTTGGGGGGATTTCGTTTACCGACAGGTACATGTCGAGATCACCATCGTTATCATAATCAAAAAAAGCGGCCATGGTTGAATGTGTAGTGTCATCCAACCCATAAGCGGCAGCCTGTTCTTTAAAGAAGGGCAGCCCGCTCCGGTCCGGGCCCTGGTTAATGTACAGCAGGTTTTTCCTGCTTTCTGGATCTTTGTTCATAGATACGCAAACGTACATATCCATCCAGCCGTCATTATTAATGTCCACCACGGCTACCCCCCGGCACCATCTGCCATCGCCGCCTGCTCCCGCGCTGTTCGTAATATCTGCGAATTGCAGGTCTCCCTTATTCAGGTACAACCGGTTTGATACCATATTCCCGGTGAAATAAATATCCTGCAGTCCGTCATTATTGAAATCGCCAACGCCAACACCACCGCCATTGTATAAATTGGTTATGTCAATAGGGTTAACAGAATCATTCTCTGCGATCTCATTATTGAAATGAATGCCGGAATGTTCGGGAGATATCAATTGAAAAAGCGCTGCATCCTGCCTGCAGGAAGAAAAGAAAATAAAAAAGAGCAGGCAGTAAAGAATGGATTTCATACACGGATCATTTGACAATAAAGATTGTGGAATGCTCACTAAAAATAATTTTTGGATTCCGGGATGGATCGTAAAAAAGCAGACAAGTATACAAATTGCTGGGGATCAGTATTTTATTAAGCAACCTGTAAAATCTTTCAATACGTGTAATTCATGCCGGCACGCTCCTGATCTAAAAATAAACAAAAAAAAATGTGAATTGTATTTTTTTCTATTATATTTGAATTAAGTACAAATGTATATACATATCTGATCTGTGGTTGACATAACATTATCATGCTGCTTATGCATTACCTGCCCCTGTTACAGAATGAATACCCTTAAAAAACTTGCTGACTGAACGGATTTTTTTAAAAAAAATTAATTGCTTGTTATGAACTTAAAACTCCTGCCGCGCAATTGGCGTACAGCTGGTTGTATCCTTTGCGGACTCCTGTTCCCCTTTTTTTTACTTGCCGCGCCGGCGGCCAACAATGAACGATCGCTAAAGCACACTGATGAACCATCCGGCGTGGGTGCAGACCATGCTTCTAACTTTCAGGCCATACCTGTTTCCGGTAAAATAACAGACGGGAACGGTGTTGCCATAGCGGGGGCGAATGTGCTTGAAAAAGGCACCAGCAACGGTGTTATTTCAGATGCAAACGGAAATTACAGCTTAAATGTAAAGAGCAGAAGCAGCACGCTGGTTTTTTCTTTTGTAGGTTACGCAACCAAAGAAATAAGGGTGGGCGCTCAGTCAAACCTGAACATTCAGCTGGAGTCTGCTTCACAAAGCCTGGAAGATGTGGTTGTGGTGGGTTATGGTACGCAAAGAAAATCAGAACTTACCAATGCCGTGGTACAAACAACCGGCGCGGAGGTAAAAAAGTCAATGAATCTTTCTGTATCCAATTCTTTAGCCGGCAGGTTACCCGGTTTATTTGTATCCCAGCAAAGCTCTGCCCCGGGTTTTGATGATGCACAGATACTGGTAAGGGGCGCCAAAACCTACAGGAATACTTCCGCCCTGATCGTAATAGACGGCGTGGCCAATGCAGACCCGGATGGCTTGAACCGTTTGGATCCCAACGACATTGAATCCATCTCTGTTTTAAAAGACGCATCAGCAGCTATTTATGGTGCACAGTCTGCCGGTGGGGTAATCCTGGTCACCACAAAACGGGGCAAGTCCGGAAAAGCTGCATTTGACTTTAGCACCTCGTTCGGATGGCAGTCGCCTGCTGCAAAAGTAAAGTCAGGAGATGTATTTGAATATATAGATGTATTGAACAAAAGAAGGGAACTGGAAGGCACCACGCCCGATTTTCCGCAGGAAGTGATTGACGCATTTAAAAATGGTACAAGAAGAGCGGAGAACTGGTATGATGCACTGGTGGACGCACCTGCTCCACAAAACCGGCAGTCCATCACCATGCGTGGCGGTTCCGGCAAAGTAAGATATTTTGTATCGCTTGGTACAGCCTACCAGGGCGGCATTATGAGGGGTGATG
>NZ_DAOMOZ010000066.1:0-20969 GCF_035444585.1 Agriterribacter sp. | reverse complement strand
CGAATCATTATCGGTATTGGATGAAACGCTTAATGGGCTGCGGGTGATCAAAGCCTTTAATATTGAAGCTTTGCTGAGAAGCAGGTTTGGAACAATAAATGATGAATTGCTGTACGCCAAAAACAAGATCAGCCGCCGCCGCGATATGGCTTCACCTATGTCGGAGTTTTTAGGAGTATTGGTTTTTGTGGGTATTTTATGGTTTGGCGGACAAATGGTGCTGGGCAGCCAGCTTTCTTTGTCGCCCTCTATGTTCCTTGCCTATCTGGCTATGTTTTACAATATCATCAATCCCGTAAAAACATTATCTACCTCGTTCAGCAATATGCAAAAAGGATCTTCGGCTATTGTACGCATAGAAGAAATACTAAAAACAAAAGTAACGGTAGATGACAATCCGGATGGGAAGCAACTGTTGTCTTTTAACAATTGTATCGAATTTCGCGATGCAAGCTTTGCTTACGATGATGCTGTAATACTCAATAAGATAAACCTTGTTATAGGGAAAGGTAAAACGGTTGCCCTTGTGGGTTCTTCCGGAGCAGGTAAATCTACCCTGGCCGACCTGGTGCCCCGGTTCCACGATGTAACGGGGGGGGAGGTGCGGATAGATGGTATCAATATCAAAGATTACTCCCTTCATTCGGTGCGCAGCCTGATGAGCATTGTTACACAGGAGCCTATTCTTTTTAACGATACCATTGCCAATAATATAGCGCTGGGCCGGCAGAACGCAACAATGGAAGAGATCATTCATGCGGCAAAAATTGCCAATGCGCACGATTTTATTGTTAAAAAGGAAGGCGGGTACAACAGCAATATCGGCGACAGGGGAACCAAACTGAGCGGCGGCGAAAGGCAGCGGCTCACTATTGCCAGGGCCGTATTAAAAAATCCCCCCATCCTTATATTGGATGAGGCTACTTCATCGCTGGATACCGAAAGCGAGCGGTTGGTGCAGGATGCCATCAACAACCTTATGGCCGACCGTACTTCTATTGTAATTGCGCACCGGTTGTCTACCGTTCGCCATGCCGATGAAATACTGGTGCTGCAAAAAGGTGAAATTGCAGAAAGGGGAACACACGATCAGTTGCTGGCAATGAACGGAAAATACCGCCGGCTGGTAGAAATGCAGGAAGTGAAATAGGTATGAGGTTTCAGGCCTCAGGTTGAAGAAATGTGAAAATATAAAATGGGGCAATCAGATAGTCTTTATTAATGATAAGATGAACTCCTCATCTGATACCCGGCCGGTGATTCTCACAAAGCATCAAGAATACCAAATGACAGGCATCAAATAAAATTAAAATATTGAAATTCAAATCCGGAGGAGGCTGTCGGCAGTTAGGCATAAGCCACGAATAATAACAAACAACGAACATTTATCTTGTCACAGCCGACACCTCATACCTCATACCTCATACCTGATACCTGATACCTCCCTGGCTATCTCAATCTCTTCTCCATTACATAATGAGCAATGGTTATCTCGTGAAATTCATTACCTGAAATGCTGTATCCGAACTTTTGATAAAATCCCACTGCCGATTTACGGGCGTGCATCATTATGGTTTGATATCCTTTGTCGCGGGCTACATTTTCTGCAAAATTCATTAATGTGGCGCCTATACCTTTCTTTTGAAGATTGCTGCTTACTGCCATCTGGCGAAGTCTGCAGGTTTCGGCTCCGGCACGGGTGAGCAGGCAGCAGCCAATCAGTTTTTCATCTTCAAAAGCACCGATCAGCACATCATCTTTTTCACGGATCAGCTCTTCCGGGTCAAAATAAAGTCCCAGGGGCTTGCGCAATATTTCATCACGCAGTTCAATCATCTGCTGGTACTCTTTTGAATCATGATCAATAATCTTTAAAGGCATGCTGTTGATTTACAGGTGTATTTTTTAAAAATACAAAAAAGCAGTATAAATGACATTGGGTATTTGGGTAGGGGAGCAGGCTGGCGTAACAGTTGCTTTGTAAATTATAACCCTGTGGCGGGAAGCGTAAATAATTATCTTTTACACACAAACCCAAATAGATATTGTTTTTACCTCAAAAACTATATTTTTGCACCCAGTATTAACCAAATTTTACAACCATGTCTGACATTGCAACAAGAGTTAAGAAGATTATTGTTGACAAACTCGGTGTTGATGAAGCTGAGGTAACCCCTGAAGCATCTTTCACCAATGATCTGGGTGCTGATTCATTAGACACCGTAGAACTGATCATGGAATTCGAAAAAGAATTCAATATTTCTATTCCCGATGAGCAGGCTGAAACTATTACTACGGTAGGTCAGTCCATTGCTTATCTCGAAGAGCACGCAAAGTAATTTTCTCCCCATTTCCACTGATCGCAGGCAAACTTGCTTATGGATTTAAAAAGAGTTGTTGTAACAGGCATTGGTGCCTTAACCCCTTTGGGAAATTCTGTGTCCGAATACTGGCATGGACTTATTCATGGCGTTTCGGGTGCCAATCCTATTACTTTATTTGATGCTTCAAAGTTCAAAACAAGGTTTGCCTGCGAATTAAAGAACTTTGAGCCCACCGATTTCCTCGACAAAAAAGAATCCCGTAAAATTGACCGCTTTACACAAACTGCCCTGGTGTGCAGCGATGAAGCGGTGAAGAATGCGGGTATCAGCAAGGAAACGGTTAATCCAGACAGGGTTGGGGTTATTTTTTCGAGTGGTATCGGCGGTTTAATTACTTTTCAGCAGGAAGTAACAGAGTTTGCAAAGGGAGATGGTACTCCCCGGTTCAATCCATTCTTTATTCCTAAAATGATCCTTGATATTGCCGCCGGGCAAATATCCATGCGTCATGGTTTCCGCGGGCCCAATTATGCCGTGGTATCAGCCTGCGCTTCTTCTACCCATGCTATTATGGATGCTTTTAACCTTATTCGTTTGGGGAAAGCAGATATTATACTGGCAGGGGGAAGTGAAAGTGTGATCAAAGAAGCCGGAGTAGGTGGATTTAATGCAATGAAAGCGCTCAGTGAGCGGAACGATGATCCGCAAACCGCATCCCGGCCTTTTGATAAGGACCGCGATGGTTTTGTGATCGGCGAAGGTGCAGGTATGCTGGTAATGGAAAGCCTGGAGCATGCCATAGCCCGCGGCGCCAATATTGTATGTGAAATTGCAGGTGCAGGAGCTACTGCCGATGCCCACCACATTACAGCCCCCCATCCCGAAGGACTGGGCGCCAAAAATGTAATGTTCGCTACCCTTGATGATGCGGGTATGAAACCTGAAGACATTGATTATATTAATGTACACGGTACTTCCACTCCGCTTGGTGATATTTCAGAGGTAAGGGCTATACAGGCGGTGTTTGGTGAACATGCCTATAACCTCAATATCAGCTCTACCAAATCCATGACAGGTCATTTGTTGGGTGCAGCCGGCGTTATTGAGGCTATTGCCTGCGCGCTCGCAGTAAAAAATGACCTTGTTCCGCCTACTATTAATCATTTTACTGATGATGAAAGGCTTGACCCGAAACTCAATTTTACTTTTTGGAAGGCCCAAAAACGCACCGTTCGTGCAGCGCTGAGCAATACGTTTGGCTTTGGCGGACATAATGCCTCGGTGATCGTAAAAAAATATCCCGCCTGATTTGGCGTTAAGCTCAACGAATGCATTCAACTCTTAAAGAGTTGCTTTACATTTGTGGTATATAACTCCTAAATTCATTCCTTTGGCATTAGTGCGGTATTTTATTCAATATCTTGGGATAGACAAAACCAACCGGTCCTTTTATAAACAATTGTGCAATGTGCTGGGTTTTGCCCCTGGCACACTTTCCCTTTATAAAACAGCTTTAAGCCATCGGTCTGTGAAAGAAAGTGCAGACGAAAACAATGAACGCCTCGAATATCTGGGCGATGCTATCCTCAGCGGCATCGTAGCGGATTACCTTTTCAGACGATACCCCTATAAGGGAGAAGGCTTTTTAACCGAAATGCGCAGCAAAATGGTAAACCGCCAAACCCTCAACGAGATTGCCGTTAAAATGGGATTGAAGAAAATTACCATTTACAATAAGAGCGACGGATCTTTAAAAGTGAGCCAGATCTTTGGCAATACCCTTGAAGCGCTTGTAGGAGCTATTTATACCGATAAGGGATTCAATCAAACCAAACAATGGGTGCTAAAGCGCATCATTATTCCTCATATGTTTATTGAAGACCTGGAAACCCTGGAGATCAACCATAAAAACAAGTTGTACGGCTGGGCCAATAAGAATGGCAAAAACCTGGAGTTTGAAACCCTGGATGAACATTTTGAAAACGGCAGGAGATTGTTTACGGTTGGAGCTGTGGTAGACGGAGAACTGATTGCAGAAGGCAAAGCGTATAATAAAAAAGATGCCAGCCAGGTAGCTTCCCAGATCGCCGTAGATAAGTTAGGACTGGGTAAAATGGATGACTGATCAGCCATATACCGTGTTGTTGCGCCTGTTGTATTCCGCTAAGCAGGTGCTATGCCCAACCTGATCTTTTTCCTTACCGTCATAATTGTTGTTCACCTTCCTGCCATTGGACTGATACATAATCAGGATGATGATATTACTGTAAAAGAAGCGCGACAACAATTTTGTAATACCTTTTTATAGGGATATACACAAAAATCGTATCTTCCTTTTAAAAGATACTATTCATTTTGGAAACCCTTACCAACTGGTCATCCGGAAACCCTGAAGACTTATTAAAGCAAATGTATGCAGACAATTATCCCTGGCTGGAAAATTATGTCCGGCAGAATTCCGGCAATGATTCGGATGCACAGGATGTTTTCCAGGAAAGCATTGCCGCAGCATGGCTGAATCTCAGACAGGGGCGGTTTGAAGGAGATAAGGCGCAGTTTAATGCATACCTGCGCCAGATATGCAGGTATAAATGGATAAACCAGATAAGATCTGCGGCAAGAAGCAAAATAATTTACAGCGATACATTACTGGAGCAGGAAGCGGAAAGTGATGGTCTTGAAGTATTGAAGGACCAGTTGCAGCAAAGCAGCTTATTGCAGGAATGTTTTATGCAGTTGGGCACCAAATGCAGGCAGGTGCTGCGGTTGTTTTATTACAAGAAGAAGCCGCTGGGTGAAATTGCCGGCAGTATGAAGAAAGTATAAAGACCATTAAATACCGTTGTATGATGCAGTTAAGAAAACTTTTTTTGGAGCAAAATAAAAGGCATGGAGGGGTATAGGGAACATATAGATCAGCAGTTGTTTGAGCAGATAGAAGCATATCTGCTCCATACAATGGAGGCTTCGGAAAGATACCGGTTTGAAGCGGCCATGGCAGCAGATGAACAACTGCAGAATGAAGTTGACCTGCAGCAAAAGCTGATTGCCGCCGCACAAACTGCATTTCTCGGTCATGAAGCAACTCAGCATATACCGATTGCAAAAAGTAAGGCTCCTGTAAAAAGGATTTCATTTAAATGGTGGCATGCCGCCGCTGCAGTTTTGGCGCTTGTTGCTGCCACATGGTTTTACCAAAGCAAAACCATTACTCCCGGCAAATTGTTTGCCGGCTATTTTCATGCCGACCCCGGATTGCCGGTGGCAATGAGCAGCACCAGCGAATATGGCTTTTATGATGGAATGGTGAGCTACAAAGAAGGCGATTACGACAAAGCGATTGAAATATGGACGGGGCTAAAAGAAAAGGAACTGCTCACAGACACGCTGCAATACTATATAGGCGTAGCCAGTATTAATAAAAATGATTTCGAAGCAGCCGTGCAGCACCTCCTCCCCGTAGCGGAAGGTAAAACGGGTGAATGGCGTCAAAAAGCCGTTTGGTACCTGGCTTTGGCCTATATAAAAACCGATCATATAGCCGAAGCAATGAAATGGCTGCGGCTATTGCAGAACAACAGTGAGGCACAATTGCTTATCAAAGAACTCCAAAAAATATCTTCCTGAGCAATGCGGTGGCTGATTATTTTATGTTTTGGGTTGCTTACCGGCACTGCAGCGGCGCAGGGTTACTACCAAAAATCGGTAGAAGCTTACCGGGCGTTGAAATACGACAGCGCTTTTTTGTATATAGACAATGCGCTTAGCCATTACCGCAACAACCGGGTTACAGACAGTCTGGTACTGTCATATGTACAAAAAGCAGAAATGGTATGGAGCCAAAAGAGCACTCCCCTTGCACTTATTGTAATTGATTCTGCCATAACAATAGCAAAGCAGCTACCTTTCAAAAGCCCTTTACATGTAGCTGTATTTAATAAAAAAGGGCAGATCCATATACACAACAAAGAAGCGGGGAAGGGCAAAAAATATTTGTTGCTGGCATTGGATCATGTAGATCAAAGTGCGCCGCCTAACGGCATCTACTCATCCTTATATACCAATTTGTCGTGGTTGTTCCTGGAATTGCAGGATTTTACCCCTGCGTTGGCTTATGCGGAAAAGGCAAAAAGCATAAACGAAGACCTGTACGGTAAAGATGCGCGGCAATTGATGGGTGTATACCAGTCATTGATGCTCATTGCACACGATGCAGGCTGGTACAATGAAGCAGAGCGCTACGGGCTGGAGCTGCAGCGGCTTGCCAACCTGAACCTGCCGGCCAACCACCCCAGTAAGGGGCTGGTGCACAATGATCTTGGGATCCTGTACGAAAGCATGTACCGCCTGGATGAAGCTCTTTTTCACAAGCAACAAATGGTGCGGATCATTCAGCGGGATTATGCCAAACACAAAAACCCGCAACTGCTGGCCATCGCCTATAATAACATGGGCAGCTTTTATCAAACCATAGGAGAGTTGCAGCTTTCGCTCGAATATTATGACAAAGCCAAACAGTTGCATGAAATCAATTACGGCGCCGAGAGTGCGGGTATTGTTCGTCCGCTTACGCATTTGGCCAATCTTAAAAGCGCTGTTGGCAATTACCGGGAAGCCGATAGCCTGTATGCCCGTGCTTATGCGCTGCAGAAGCGGTATGCCGGCAGCGACTGGCTCAACCTGGCTTATGTTGAAACGCAATACGGTGATCTTTTTTTTGACAGGGAACAATATGCTGAAGCGGAAGATTTTTACCTGAAGGCATTGAACAACAATAAAAAAGCAGGCGTTACCAATACCGGCATCGTTGAAGAAACACGTACTACGCTTGCCGAAGTGTATGCGCATACAGGACGCACGGCTGAAGCCTTAGCCCTTTTGCGAAAAGTGCTTGAAAGACATCGCGGCATTTACCCGCGGGGCCATATCGTTATTGCGGGGCAATACAACAAAATAAGCAAAGCATATTTGCTGGATGATGATCCGGAGCAGGCCCTGCTTTATTCCGACAGCACTTTCCTGGAATTGATGCAGCTTCCTGTGCTGCCTGATGACGGGTGGATAGAAAAGCTGCCCTTTAGCCATCATATTATCCGGTACCTCCAAAACCGCGCAACGATAGAATCCCGGTTGTACAAAAAAAATGGGAAAACGCGGCAGTTGCACAATCTGCTTCAACTGGCCGATGCATATGGCATATACCTGCAAAAAAGCCTGCCTGCTTTAAGAACGCAGGCATCGCTTCTGAAACTGGCAACGCAGCATAAGTCCATTTATAATACCGCTATAGAGGCCTGCTGGGAACTGCATCAAAAAGAGCCTGCTGAAAAATTTGCTGAAAAAGCATTTGAATTTTCAGAAAGGAGCAGGGCTTTACTGCTGCGGCTGGCTGCCAATAATATTATGGTAGATGCCAGCCGCACTTCAAAGAGTGCAGCAGATGAAAAAGATTTGAACTGGCGCAAACAGATCAGCTCCTTAAATACCCGGTACCTGGATGCGGACAGCAGGAATGATTCCCTTCTTACATTGCTTACGGCTGCAATGGAAGGGTATTATCGTTTCCGGGACAGCATGCTGCAATCGGGCAATAGCAACGCGAAGCTGAAATATGATCTACAACCTTTGGGCATACAAACCATTCGCAGTCAGATGCTGCATAAAGGACAAACTTTATTGCAATACGCCGTTACAGATACCGCTGTTTTTGTTTTTGTGCTGAACAGCAAAGGCTTTCACATGCACTGCTTACGGAAGCAGGGGCTGGATGATGTTGCCGCTCTGAAAGAATTATACAACCTGTCTGCAACAGCCTTCAGCGGGCCGGCTTACCGTTTATACCGGCATCTTATACAACCGGTGGAGCATCATTTTATTTCGGACCAGTTGATCGTGGTGCCGGATGCGGAACTGTATTATCTCAATTTTGAGCTGCTGGTATCCGACAATAATGCAACTCAGTTTAACAGGATGAATTTCCTGATCCGCCGGTATAATATTGCCTACCAGCTTTCGGCAACCCATGTTGCACTGCTGGGATCGGCCAAACCCGCGGCAGACGACAGGGCCATGCTGCTGGTGCCGGTGTTTACAGATGATATGAAACAGGACTATCGCAGATCGGTTGGTGATACTGCTATGACAGACCAGCAATATTTTAATTTATTGCGCCAGCCTTTTACGCTGCTCGCCGCGCAGCAAATCAGCAGGTACATAAAGCATGATATTTTTACCGGACAAAAGGCTGTTGAAACTACTTTTAAGCAGTTGGCGTTCAATTATAATATTTTGCACCTGGGCACGCACGCCGAAGTTAATAATGCTGCGCCCTTACAGTCGCGCTTTTTTCTGGCTAAACCGGTACCGGCAGATTCAACGGGTATGGATGACGGTTACCTCCATGCTTATGAAATATATGCCACGCCGTTGCAGGCCGAACTGGCGGTATTAACGGCCTGCGAAACGGGAAGCGGCAACTGGAGGCAGGGTGAAGGTGTTATGTCGCTGGCGCATAGTTTTATGTATGCAGGCTGCCCTTCCGTGGTAATGAGCTTGTGGAAGATTGATGAAAAAGCCAGTGCAGGTATTATCAGCCACTTTTATAAATATCTCGCCAAAGGTCTTTCCAAAAGCGAAGCGCTCCGTTCTGCCAAGCTAGATCATATCGGGTCGTCGCATCCAACATTGTCGCATCCCTATTTTTGGGGAGGTATGACATTGGTGGGCGACAGCCGGCCCTTGTATACTTCGCATAACTGGCTATGGTATACGGCGGGCCTTATTCTGATAACCACAGCGGTACTCCTGTTCTTTAAACTCCGCCGCAGGAAAAAATAAAATTTCGGCGAAATTCTCAAAAAAAGACCGGTTTTACTGTTTACCGCGCCCGGGAATGATTGATATAAGGATACAATTATTCCAACGCACATGAAACCATTATTGCTCTTGAGAAAGATGGGGCTGCTTATTGGCGGCTGCCTGATAGGATTGGCCGCCCCGGCCCAAAAGCCCCTGGATATGGCTACTACGCCGGTTCCTTTTTTGCGTATTGCACCCGATGCCCGTTCCGGCGGGATGGGAGATGCCGGTATTGCCACCCTGCCCGATGCGGGCGCCGGCTTCTGGAATATGGGTAAAGTTGTGTTTAATGAAGCAGAAGGAGGCGCTGCTGTTTCCTATATCCCCTGGCTTAAAAAAGTAAGCAACGATGTTTATTTTGCTTCGGCAGGCGGATACTATAAGCCTGACGAAATACAGGCCCTAAGCATTGGACTGAGGTACTTTAGCCTCGGTAATATACAATTCACTTCCAACGGGCGCGATCATCTCGGGGGCAGTAACCCGAGAGAAATGGGCATTGATATTGGTTATTCGAGGAAGCTGTCGGGTAAGCTCGGGCTGGGTATTGCCGCCAGGTATATTCATTCGGGGCTGGCAAATAATATAGCAGATCCGGGTTATGCATATCAAAACGGTTCTGCTGTTGCCGCTGACCTGGGTTTGTACTACGACAACCGTTCGGAAGGAGATGGTTTTGCCTTTGGAGCTGCTTTTTCAAACCTCGGCAGCAAGATATCGTATATAAAAAATGCTGCGGAAAAGGATTTCATACCCGCCAACCTGGGTATCGGGGCATCATGGAATAAAGTATTCAATGAAGTACATGCTGTTTCAATAGCGCTTGATGCCAATAAATTGCTGGTGCCGGTACCGGAGGGAGACTCACCCGATGCGGTAAGCCGCTACAGAAAACAAGGCGTAGCAGAAAGCTGGGGAAAGTCCTTTGCCGATTTTCCTGGACAGGCAGGTATATCGGCCGGCATCGAATATTGGTATGACCGTTTTTTTGCCGTACGCGCAGGCTACTATACAGAAGCAAAAAGCAGGGGTGGCAGGCAGTACCTCACTACCGGAATAGGCTTGCAGTATAATATGATGGGATTCAACTTTTCTTACCTCGTTCCCGCAGGCAATGGCGTTAACCAGAACCCGCTGTCCAATACACTTCGGTTCTCCCTATTACTCCATTTAAATAATGATACCTACTGATAATCCGGAAAACTTCATCATCTCATTCAACCCTCAACAATACATACCATCATGAGAAATTTTTTACTTTTTTTGTTCTTGCTGCTGGCCGGTAAAGGTATTATGGCACAATCGGGTTTCTCAACCGCCAAAGCGATTGATGCCGGAAGTTCCCAAACGGGTACTGTTGGCGCTGATCAACGGTATTATTATTACAAAACCCTGCTGCCGGCTGATGGCACAGTGAAAATATACTTTGAAGGAACCCATACAGGCGGCAGCCGTGGTTCTTTCTCCTTTTATGCGTACGACAAAAGTCACCGCCAGATCGCATACAAAGGAACCGTAGGCAATGGCAGCGCGGCACAGGGCGATACAGTAAGGGACACCATTGAAATTCATTCCCGTGCGGCAGACAGCATTTACCTGCTGCTGTACCAGGGCAGCAGCCGGTCCTATAATGTTAATATCCGCTATGAAGTAACCGGTCAGAGCGCCAATGATGCAGAGCCCAACGGCAGTTTTGGAGAAGCACGTGCGATAGGATACAATGTTACTGCTTCCGGTCACCTGGGCTATGAGGCGGATGGTGTAACCGACCGCTATGATTATTATAGAACCCTGCTCCCCGACGATGGTACGGTGAAAATATATCTTCAGGGAACGCATACGGGTGGCAGCGCGGGCTCTTTTTCGGTATATGTGTACGATAAATCAAAAAGGCAGATCGCTTATAAGTCAGTGATCGGAAATTCGTCGACTATAAAAGGCGAAACAGTCAGCGATTCCCTTGCCGTATATTCCCGTGCGGCAGACAGCATCTATATAGTACTGTACCAGGGCAGCAGCCGTTCTTACAGCTATGGGGTGCGCTACGACATAACAGACCGGAATTCCAACGACCCGGAGCCGAACAACAGTTATACTACAGCATCGCCTTTGAACATGAATGAAGTAATGGAAGGACAACTGGGCCAGGTAGCGGATGGCGAAACTGACCGGTATGATTATTATAAAACCCTGCTTCCTGCCGACGGCACGGTGAAAGTGTACCTGGAGGGTACTCACACGGGTGGCAGCAACGGCTCTTTCTCCTTTTACGCCTACGATAAAAGCAGGCGTCAGATCGCTTACCAGGGAACCATAGGTAATGGTTCAGCGAAGCAGGGCGATACGGTATATGATACGATCTATATTACCTCCCGCGAGGCAGACAGCATTTACCTGTTACTGTACCAGGGCAGCAGCCGTTCATACAGCTATACGATGCGTTACGAAGTAATTGACCAGGGGCCCGGCGATCCGGAGCCTAACGGCAGCTTTAAAGAAGCCGTTGATATAGCGCATAATGTTATTGCTGCCGGCCACCTGGGTTATGAGG
This sequence comes from Agriterribacter sp., assembly GCF_035444585.1. Classification (GTDB taxonomy): domain Bacteria; phylum Bacteroidota; class Bacteroidia; order Chitinophagales; family Chitinophagaceae; genus Agriterribacter. Next base: position 9,236 of record NZ_DAOMOZ010000066.1, on the reverse strand, counting down.
CGGATGGTGTAACCGACAGATATGATTATTACAAAACCCTGCTGCCTGTCAATGGTACGGTAAAGGTATATCTTGAAGGTACCCATACGGGCGGCAGCGCAGGTTCTTTCTCCTTTTACGCCAACGATAAAAGCCGCCGGCAGATCGCATTCAAGGGAACCATAGGTAATGGTTCCGCAAAGCAGGGCGATACGGTATATGATACGATCTATATTTCTTCCCGTGCGGCAGACAGCATTTACCTGGTACTGTACCAGGGTAGCAACCGTTCATACAGCTATGCAATGCGCTATGAAGTAATTGACCAGAGCCCCGGCGACCCGGAGCCCAACAACAGCTATGGCGAAGCAGTATATCTTGAACATGATGCGCAGGCTGCCGGTCACCTGGGTTATGAGGCGGATGGTGTAACCGACCGTTATGATTACTATAAAACCCTGCTTCCCGCAGACGGAACGGTGAAAGTATACTTTGAAGGAATGCATACAGGCGGCAGCGCGGGCTCTTTCTCCTTCTACGCCTACGACAAAAGCCGGCGCCAGATCGCCTACAAGGGAACCATAGGTAATGGTTCTGCGACGCAGGGTGGCAGCGTATATGATACGATCTATATCCCTTCCCGCGGGGCAGACAGCATTTACCTGGTACTGTACCAGGGCAGCACCAGGTCGTACAGCTACAGGATGCGCTATGAATTAACCGATCAGAGCGCCAACGATCCGGAGCCTAACGGCAGCTTTGCAGAAGCTGTAGATGTAGCGCACAATGTTACTGCTGCCGGTCACCTGGGCTATGAAGCGGATGGTGTAACCGACCGCTATGATTATTATAAAACCTTGCTGCCGGCCGATGGAACGGTTACTGTATATTTTGAAGGCACCCATACAGGCGGCAGCACCGGTTCCTTCTCTTTCTACGCTTACGATAAAAGCCGCCGCCAGATCGCCTACCAGGGTGTTATCGGCAATGGTACGGCAATACAGGGCGGCATCGTGCGGGATACCATTGAGATACCATCCCGTGCGGCAGACAGCTTATACTTCCTGGTGTACCAGGGCAGCGCCCGCTCATACAGCTATAAAATACGCTATACCATGCCTGATGCGCTGGAAGGCGATCCCGAGCCGAACAATACATTTAATGAAGCGGTACCGTTCAGTTTGGGTGATACCTTAAAGGGGCTGATCGGGTATGTGGCCAACGGTGTAAACGATGCCAACGACTATTATATTACCGCTATTCCTGTAAACGGGAACCTTAGCATTTTTGCTGAAGGATTGAATACCGGGGTAAACAATGCAGGCGTTTCACTGTATGTGTATGCCAAAAACCGCCGGCAGGTCGGGCACAAATCTTTGAGGTCCGTTGGCCCGGGTGATGTTTTAAAAGACACGCTCACGGTAAACTGTATCAGCTCCGATTCGGTATATGTACTGGTTTACCAGCCGTCTTCCGCCCGGTCGTTCAATTACAGCCTCCAGTTCGCATTTGAAGCACAGCAGCCCGAAGCAAAGATCGCTTACAACCGTGCAGGCGGCACCTACGAGTTTACCAACGGATCAACTCTTGCTACAAAATATGCCTGGAGCATGGGTAACGGAGAGCAATACCCAACGGCGGCGCCGCCATTGGTCACCTATAAACCGGGAGGCTATGATGTACGGCTGATCGTGGAAAACGAACTGTGCCGGCTGAGAGACACGGCTGATCTTTCGCTTGTGGTAAACGGGCTGGACAGGTATACACCCGAATCGGGTGGCGCGGGCAATATTGTTTTTACCGCCTATGGAGGTGGTTTTCATGATGGCATGAGCATTCAACTGAAAAAAGGAGGTACTGTATATAAGGATTCCGTTACCTGGATAGATGAAAGAGGGAGTGTGTTTGGTGCGCTGGTGGATATGCATGACGCTCCGGCCGGCGTGTACGATGTATCAATTATCACAAGAGATACTACCTATAATATCCCGGGCGGATTTACCTGTGATGCTGCAATATATAAAGTATCAGGTGAAATCATAGGAAGCGATATCATCCGGGCCAATACCAATAGTATATATACTATAAGAATTCACAACGATGGCAACGTAATGGCCGGCCATACCGAAGTATACCTGCTTACGCCCAGAAACCTGACTGTTACCCGGTTAGACAGCCTGGTTGATCTTAATTTCAAAACCGTTAGCCAGGATACATTGCCTGAGGTTATTCCGGTACTTAAATCCAGCGGATATCCCATTGATGGCGAGGTAAGGCCTTATTTGTTTTCCGGGATTCCTGTAGGCGGTTACAGCGATTTACGGTTTAATATAAAGGGAACAGAAGGAAAGGACAATATTTACCTGTGGGTGAAAGGTCCATATTCGGGATCGCCTTTTACAAGCAAGGGAGACGATTGTTTTAATGCCAAATTAAAGCTCATGGGGGATTTATTTTGGGATGGGACTAGTGTTGTACCTGGATTGGATTGTTTGGCCGGAGGGGTGAAGGCTGTTGGCTCTGCCCTGTATAATGCCTTTAATTATTTTACTGGCAGAAGTTCGAAAGAGTCTGCCGCCTCATCTTTGGGCAAAACACTGGCGGGAGCGGCCAAAGACTGCGCCGGAGAAATAGCGGCAGTTTCAGGGTTAGCAACAACCGTTTCACCGGCAGTAGAATATGCAGATATGTCAATAGATGTAGCGCTACTGCTTTCAGACCTTGATGTAAATATTCAGCAGATAAGAGCAGACTGCGAAGAACTGGAAGATGAAAAAGAAAAGCCTGTTGATGTGCGCACTTCCTGGGATCCCAATGCTAAATCGGGACCCTCGGGTTTTGGCGCGGCACGGTACATCAGTGGAAATAACCGGCGGTTAAGCTATACGATCTTCTTTGAAAATACAGCCACTGCAACATTGCCTGCCCAGGAAGTAGTAATACTGGATACGCTGGATAAGAACGTATATGATCTTTCAACATTCAGCGCCAACAGCTTTGGATTTGGTTCCCGATCTTATAATATACCCATCGGCGCAAGCGAATATGTGGAAGATGTAAATTATAATAACAATTTAGCAGTAAGGTTCTATATCAGGCTCGATAAGGAAACAGGAATTGTAAAGGCTACGTTTAAAACAATAGATAAGGCTACAGGCGTAGTAACCGAAGATCCTTTGGCAGGATTTTTACCTCCCAACATCAATGCTCCTGAAGGAGACGGGCATGTAAGCTTTTCCATTGATATGAAAGAAGGACTTGCCGATGGTACGGTTATCGCCAACAGGGCATCTATTATTTTCGACAGCAATGAACCGATACTTACGGATGTATGGAGCAATACAATAGACAGGAACCTGCCATCATCCAAAGTAACAGAAGCGCGTAAGCTCACAGATAGCACGATGGTTGTAAAGGTAAATGGCAACGACGCTGCAAGCGGGGTAAAAAAATACCGTATTTATGCATCAGAAAACGGGGCATCCTATAGCTATATCGGGGTTGTAAAAGATTCCGCTGTTGTTAAGGGAGTTTCGGGAAGTACATACGATTTTTATGCTGTAGCGGTAGATGCCGTGGGTAACCGGGAAAGCAAAAACAGTGTTTCCGAAGCCAGTGTGAAACTGGCTCCGGATGATACCAACCCGGTTGCCAACGGTGAGTTTTATCTTTATCCTGTTCCTTCCGGCGGCACGATCCACCTTGAGCTGGATGTTCCGGAAGCACAGCAATTGATCATTGCTGTATACACTGCATCCGGGCAGCGGGTGGCAGAATTGTACAATGGCAATGCCGGTAACGGTAATCTGAAAATCACCAGGAACCTATACAACCTCAGCAGCGGCTTATACTTTGTGCATGCGAGGGGTAGTAAAGGAATAAACCAGAAAAAGAAAATGGTATTGGTAAAATAACAACGACGGCTGGTTGATTATGGTTTAAGGTCCACAAGGTTGGACCTTTGCCTTTTTTAAGTGACGGTTTATTTTGTAATACGACCCGGTGCAGGGATCGTGAATTTATTAACCCGGGCAGGTATAAAAAAGCAATATCTTCCTCCTGTACATATTATACTTTGTAACTTGCTTAAATTTCAAATTTCAAATCTCAAATTGAATTATGCCCCAGTTAGCAGCATTCCCTAAAGCATTTATGCAGGCACTTTGTAAAGATGGAACAATGACCGTATCCGAATGGATATCACTTGCCGTAAAGCTGGATATTGACGGACTGGAATGGTATGCAGGTTTTTTGGAAATGGCGGATCAAAACAATTGGCTGCGCTTCAGGAAGGAAGTAGAGGATCATGGAAAAACAATTCCCATGATGTGCTGCTCTCCCGACTTCACGCATCCTGATGCCAAATTCCGGGAAAAGGAAGTCATCAAACAAAAAGACTGGATTGATATGACCCATACCCTGGGCGGGTCTTATTGCAGGGTACTTTCGGGTCAGCGCCGGCCCGAATTGTCGGTTGAGGAAGGCGTTAAACTGGCGGCCGATTGTATATATGCCTGCCTGCCTTATGCAGAAGAGCGTGGCATTACATTGATCCTTGAAAATCATTATAAAGATGATTTCTGGGAGTACCCCGAATTTGCACAAAAGATGGATGTATTTTGCAAGCTGGTAGATAGTATTGATCATTCTTATTTTGGCGTTAATTATGATCCCAGCAATACCTACCTGGCGGGTGAGGATCCCATTGAACTGCTGAAACGCGTGTCTGAACGGGTGGTTACCATGCACGCAAGCGACCGGTACCTCAAAGAGGGCACTATTGAAGACCTGCGAAAGGAAGAAGGCGGCGCTGCAGGATATGCCAAAAGATTAAGTCATGGTGAAATAGGCAAGGGGCTTAATGACTATGATGCCATTTTTACGGAATTGAAAAGGGTGGGCTTTGATAGCTGGATAAGCATTGAAGACGGCGTGGACGGTATGGCTCAGTTGGAAAGGAGTGTGGCTTTTTTAAGAAAGAAGATCAGCCGGTACTGGGGATGAGGTTTTGGGGTTTCAGGTTACAGGGTACAGGTTGCAGGGATTTCGAATTTCAAATTTCAGATTTGCGTTCAGATGCGGTCGGTACCCGACGAAAGAGGGTCAGACCGCATCTCCGGATTTAGGAGGTTATGGTTTTTTGTTTATCGTTGTATTCCCCCGGATTTCGAAATTCCGCGGCTTCCGGCTTTCCCCTTACCATTCATCCCTCAACATTCTCCCTTCTCATATTTATGTTTTAACCCGCTTTTCGTTTACTTTAGTATTGCAAAGTTCTCCGCGATAAAAAAGTAAGAATGAATTTAAAAAATGCTTCCATACTGGTTATAGACGACGACCAGGATGTGCTTACGGCTGTTCGGCTGTTGTTAAAAACAGAGGCTGCATCCGTAGTTACAGAAAAAAATCCGGAAAATTTGCGCTGGCTGTTATCAAAACAAAGCTTCGACCTGATCATGCTTGATATGAACTTTAACAGCTCTATCAACACGGGCAATGAAGGGTTATTCTGGTTGCGCAAAATAAAAGAGCTGGGTTCGGATGCCGCCGTGATCATGATCACTGCTTATGGCGATATAGATCTTGCAGTGCGTTCCTTAAAAGAAGGCGCTGCCGATTTTATGGTTAAACCCTGGCACAATGAAAGACTGATCACTGCCATTAAGGAAACACTGAAGCAGAAAGGCAATGCACAGCTAAAAGACACCGGTAACGCCTCTGATTCCATTATCGGCTCCGAATTGCTGGGCAAATCGGAGCCGATGCAGGACATTTTTTATAAGATCAGTAAAATTGCTCCTACCGATGCCAATATCTTAATACTGGGCGAGAACGGAACAGGTAAGGATCTGATAGCAAGGGCTATTCATCAGCAGTCTTTGCGGGCAGATAAGGGATACATTAAAGTAGATGTTGGCGCTTTAACGGAATCGTTATTTGAAAGTGAATTGTTCGGGCATAAAAAAGGCGCTTTTACCGACGCCAGGGAAGACCGCCCGGGCAGGTTTGAATCCGCCAACGGCGGTACATTGTTTTTGGATGAAATTGGTAATATTTCCCTTTACCAGCAGGCTAAATTATTATCGGTTCTGCAAAACCGGCAGGTAACCCGCCTGGGCTCCAATCAGTCAACACCCGTAAACATCCGGCTTATTTGTGCCACCAATTTACCGCTTAGTGAGCTGGCCAATGAAAACAAGTTTCGCAAAGACCTGATCTACCGTATCAATACCGTTGAAATAACCGTTCCGCCGCTTCGTAAACGGCAGGATGACATTATACTGCTGGCGAAACATTTTGTGGAGTTGTATGCTGCCAAATATTTAAAGCCTGCCCTGGTATTGAACGAATCGGCTATGGAAAAGCTAAAGCAATATCATTATCCGGGCAATGTACGTGAATTGCAGTATACAATTGAGCGTGCCGTGATCATGTGTGACGGGGAAAGCCTTGAAGCTGCCGATCTCTTATTTTCACCAATGGAGTCGGGTGTTGCCAGCTCTGATGAAACAGGTGTACTCAACCTGGGTACCATAGAAAAGAATGCTATTCTGAGGGTTATTGAAAAGCACAATGGCAATATTACCAAAGCGGCAAAGGAACTGGGCTTAACCCGAACGGCCCTGTACCGGCGGCTGAGTAAGTATGATATTTAAAGGTTTCAGGTTCCAGGTCTGAGATCTGCAGCCTGCACCCTGTAACCTGTACCACCTACATCATGTTTAAAAAATACGAATGGCGGATATTGATCAGAGTGGCTTTGTTGTTTATAACATTGTGCATTACAGCGTTTCTTTTCATGAAAGGCTCCGGCAGCTATGTATACCTGGCGCTTGTTGTTCCTGTGGTGGTATATGAGCTGGTGGATTTTTACCGTTTTCATAAAAAAGCGCATGATGAGGTATCACAGTTCGTGGAATCGGTGCATTACCGCGATTTCTCCCGGCATTTTGATGTAAAACATGCCCCGCTCGAATTACAGCCGTTGCGCAGGGGTTTCAATGATATCAATACCACCTTTAAAGTGATCAGTAAAGAACGGGAAACGCAATACCAGTACCTGCAAAAAATATTAGAACTGGTAGATACAGGCATCCTGTCTTACGATCACCAGACGGGCGATACAGGATGGATGAATGAATCGCTGAAAAAAATGTTAGGGATCCCTTATCTTAAAACCGTTCATTCATTAGAGAAGAGAGACGGGATGCTGTACCGGGAAATTATTTCACTGCGGCCGGGCGAAGGCAAGGTGGTACAGCTCACCAAAGACAGGAACATTTTTAAAGTATTGCTTTCTGCTACTGCCTTTCAAACCGACGGTAAAATTTATAAGCTCATCGCTTTTCAAAATGTAGATGAGGCATTGGATGAAAACGAGGCAAAAGCATGGCAAAAGCTGCTGAGCGTGATGACGCATGAGATCATGAATTCCGTGGCGCCCATATCTTCGTTAGCCGATACGCTCAAAAACCGCTTACAACTTGCTTCCCGGCATATTGAAGATGAGGAAGGAACAGTGGAAGATCTTGAATTGGGTATTATTACCATTAAAAGAAGAAGTGAAGGACTTTTAAAATTCGCGGAAACCTACCGCAATCTCAATAAGATCACTACGCTCAATCTTGCCAGAATATATGTGCGCGACCTGTTTGAAAACCTGTTCCGGTTAATGCAGCCCGGTCTGCAGCAAAAAAACATTGATATTGATGTAATATTGAAAGACCCGGAGCTGGTAATTGAAGCCGATGTAAACCTGATGGAGCAGGTAATGATCAACCTGCTGGTAAATGCCATGGAAGCGGTAAAAGACCAGGAACAGCCGCATATTGTTTTGAGTGCGTATAAAGCGGCCAATCAAAAGGTAACGATCAAAATAGCCGATAACGGCAGCGGTATTCCGGCAGATATATTAGACAAGATCTTTATCCCCTTTTTTAGTACAAAAAAGAGTGGCAGCGGTATAGGGCTGAGCTTATGCAAACAAATTATGATGCTGCACAAAGGCAATGTGCAGGTACAAAGCGCCGAAGGTGAAGGAACCGCTTTTTTATTGATTTTTTAACCAGCCGTTCTTAACCAGCCAGTTTTTGCATCTTTCCATCCATTCATCTTTGGTAGTAGCGTTATGCATACCAAAGCCATGTCCGCCGTTCTGATAAATATGCAGTTCGGCAGGGATTTTATTTTTAAGCAGGGCCTGGTAAAAAACAATGCTGTTATTGGCACTTACGCCGCCATCGTCGGAAGCATGCACTAAAAAAGAGGGAGGTGTTTTAGCCGTGACCTGCTTTTCATTGGAGTAGAGGTTGAGCTGTTCCGCAGAGGGATTGGCTCCCAGCAGGTTTTTGAATGATCCGCTGTGTGTGATGGCGATATCGGCGCTGATGACCGGGTAAATAAGGATCATAAAATCCGGACGAACACTTATCTGAGCGGGATTGTTGATCAGTGAATGTTCAAAATGCGTTCCGGCGGTAGAAGCCAGGTGTCCGCCGGCCGAAAAACCCATGATGCCGATCCTTGACGGGTCAATATTCCATTTTTCGGCATTGGCCCTTACGGTTAGTATAGCCTGCTGCGCATCCTGCAGTGGAGTTATGGAAGGGTCGGTTTGATTTTTTTTATCGGGTATGCGGTATTTTAATACAAATGCCGCCACACCCATCTCGTTGAATTTTTCGGCTACTTTAAAACCCTCATGATCGATGGCTACTATGCTGTAACCGCCGCCGGGGCAAATAATCACAGCGGTACCGTTGGCTTTATCTGCGGGCGGTAAATAAGCGGTGAGGGTAGGGGTTTTTATTTTGCTGATGCGAAGAATACCACCGTTGGATTCTGATTTTTCTTCATCGGGTCCGGGTAAATTGCCCGGCACTTTATTTTCGGGATATAAAGGCATTTCAACGGGTTTGTTTTGAGTATATCCCATCCGGGTAAGCGCAAATAGAACTAAAATTATGAGAAGATGACGTTTCATGAAGCTTCGTTTTTTGAAAGGTAGTGTAAAATGAGTTACAGGTTTCAGGTTTCAGGTCTCAGGTTTCAGGTTTCAGGTTATGCAACCTGCCACTCACTACTTACCACTCACTACTCACCACTCACTACTCACCACTCACTACAGCAGCCCCTGATCTGCAAAGCTGAAAAAGCCTGCTTCACTCACAATAACGTGATCGGCTACCCTGATATCGAAATACCGGGCGGCTTCCTTTATTTTCTGGGTCAGCGCCTCATCGGCGCGGCTGGGTTTA
>NZ_DAOMOZ010000065.1:0-21015 GCF_035444585.1 Agriterribacter sp. | reverse complement strand
TCGTAGCTGTTGTCGTCAAAAAGCAGGTCAATGCCTAATTTTCCATCGCGGCTCCAGTGAGGCAGCTCGTCTGTGCGTAAGGTGAGCTTCAGCCTGTCGGCTCCCTGGAAAGTGATCACTCCTTCCAGTCTGTGTTCTTTTGGATCATGATTGGAAAAAATAACGGCGGAAGCGCCAAAGCGGAACTGGTGAGGAATATCCCGGTGTGTGGTACGTTCAACCTCTACCGTTAAATAATCACCGCGGCCCAGCTCCGTATCACGTATGGCAATGGGATACCATGTGAGGCCGTTTGCCCGGCGTTCGGCTACTGTAGATGTTTCGATCAGTTGCCTGTATGCCATGCGATCCTGCTCCCGCTCCATTTTCAACAGTTCCAGCAGCTTTTCAAAATACTCCATTGAGCAAAGGTAAGGAGAGGCTGTCAGCGATCAGCTTTGAGCTATGGGCAAAGCGGCCCTGCTGTATAAAAGAAACTGTATGCCGTAACAGATACATTCCAAAATCCGAAGATGCGGTCGGCACCCGACACAGGAGGGTCAGATCGCATCTGAATGTAAAGCGCCAAAGAGCAAATCACAAGAACAAATAATCTGAAGGAAGCTCCAACGCACCCTGCACCCTGCAACTTGTAACCCTGATCAACCTCCGCACCCGTTAATCTGCCAGCGGCTTAACCATTATATTTTTATAATATACCGTGCTTTTGGGGTCGTGGCCCTGCAAGGCAAAAGTGCCGCCTGTAATTACACGCAAAAGATGGTTGTCTTCCCTTTTTACATCGCAGGGCTCTGTATAGTCAACCACTACCTTGTCATTTACTTTAATGATCACATGCCGGCCTTCTACCTTAATGTATTCGGTATACCATTCATTGTCTTTTGCATAAGTTTCCCTTATGTCTACAACATCATACAAACTACCTGTTCTGCGCCAGTCGGTGTGGGAGTTGTTTACCTGGACTTCGTATCCTCTCTCGGGCCAACCGCCTTCCTGGTAGCTGGTATGAAAATAGATGCCCGAATTGGAGCCGGGCAGGGTTTTTACATCTGCTTTGAACTCAAAATTTTTGAAGATATGTTTTTTTACAGGTCCGTTGTAATATATATGCGCAACAGGTCCGTTCACTTTAATGCTACCGTCTTCAATGCTGAATGTAGATGCGTTCCTACCTACTTTCCAATCGTTCAGCGTTCCGTCAAATATAGATATCCATCCGTCCTGTTGGTTTTTGGGTGGAGCTGTAAACGATAAAAAGGACAAACTGAATACAGCAAGCATTATACGATATTTCATGTGTGTGAGTGTTTTAAAATTATAGTTATGAAGCTACGGTATTTACAGCAACGGGAAGCAGAAAAAAGTTAACCGTACGTTATTGTGCGCTATGGTTTACCGGTGCCCTCCGGGGAAATCATTATCATTTAAAAGAAAGACATGCATTTAATGCAATTGATTCACCACTTTTGAAATACTGTCGAGCCGGGAACTCAGCGTTGCAATAATGCTGTCCTGCTTATTCAATTTTTTTTCCTGGCTGATGGTAAACTGCCTTAGGAGCACAGGGTCATTTTCAAGATTTTCCAGGTCTGCTGTTTCATGAATGACCAGATCAATGCCTGTAAGCCGGTAGCTGTTCCATTTTTTGCGGAGGGCAGTTTCTTCTTCTTCGGTAAGCCGGTGCCCGGTTATATATACTTCGGCTTTGGGAGAAGCTGATTTGACCTGGATGTCTTTTTTCAGTACAGACAGGTCTCCTGTAACGAGGTTTTCCTTAATGAAGCGTTCAATATTACCCGTTGTATGTTTTTCCTGCACCAGTTGCCAGGCAAAATAGGCGGCGGGTAAAAAGCTGATGAAGGCAATAGCATAAACAATGCGGGCTGTAACGGGCCTTTCGCTAAAGGGCTGCACTTTTTTATAGCGCATATATTTGGCCAACAGCATTACCGCGAGGCCAATGAACACACAATTGATGATATAAAAATAAGAGCCGCCCCATATATGGCTCCACTGAAAATTGGCTATTCCATAACCGGCGGTTGACAAAGGCGGCATGCAGGCGGTGGCCACGGCAACACCGGCCATGACCTTCATGCCCTTTACTCTCGAAAGGCCTATAAAGCCGGCCAGTCCGCCAAAGAAGGCGATCAGTACATCATATATTGTTCCCCCGGTAAATGAAGTCATTACTTCCGTGGGCTCATTAAAAGGAGTTATGCTGAAATACAATGTGGAGGCCAGTAAGCTGATAACAAACCCAACCAGCCAGTTCCGTGCGCAACGCTTTACCATCGGCCAGTCGTTGGTGGCAATGGCAAACCCCAGCCCAATTACCGGCGCCATTAGCGGAGACATGAGCATGGCGCCGATCAGGGCGTATATAGAGTTCATATTCAATCCTACGCAGGTGAGTATCATGGTAAATACCAGTAACCAAAGCGTAGCGCCTTTGAAGCTTACCTCGCTTAGTATTTCCTGTTTTGTGTCTTCTTCCGATTCCTCTTTGGCAATACGGAATATCCGGCCGATATAACGTTTTAATACAGGGATGTTAGCAGGCATACAGAAAAGTTTGATTGTAATACCGAAAATAGGAATGATTTTATGAAACCACCTTTACAATGGTTCCGGTATCTGCCTGAAGGGCAGGAGAGCGGGGGATAAAAATCAGAAAGCCCCGGTGTAGAAACATCGGGACTTTTGGTTAAGGCTCTGATTAGTAGCTATTTTAAGGTTTATTCTATGCCGGCATCTCGGTATGAACAAACTCCATTAATTCTTTTATATAGGCTGGTGAAAAATCGAATCTTAACCCTGCGGCGGCATATAGCTCCGGTAAGGGTTTTGTACCACCCAAACTTAGTGCTTTCATGTAATTATCCAAAGCATTTTCCTTATTTTCTTTGAATTGTTTCCACATTCCTATGGCCCCCAACTGTGCTATGCCATACTCAATATAATAAAAGGGTACTTCAAAAAGATGCAACTGGCGCTGCCATGCTATTTCACGATATTGATCTAACCCATTGAAATCTATTTCGGTAGAAGAAAATTCTTTCAGGATCTCCATCCACCGGGTAGTTCTTTCTTCGGTGGTGTGAAAAGGATTTTCATAGAGCCAGTGCTGGAACTTATCTATAGTGGCGATCCAGGGCATAACGGTGATCACTCTTTCCAACTGGTGCTCTTTGGCTCTTTTAAGGTCAGCGGCATCCGCAAAAAAAGTATCCCAGTAATCCATGCTGAAAAGTTCCATGCTCATGCTGGCTACTTCTGCCAGTTCGATGGGGTATTCTTTAAAGGCCGCCAATTCGAGCGGGTGAGCCAAAAAAGAGTGAATGGCATGTCCGCCTTCATGCACCATCGTGGTTACGTCATGCATTTGCCCCACGGCGTTCATGAAAATAAAGGGCGCGCCGCTTTCGGCTAACGGCATATTGTAACCGCCGGGCGCCTTTCCTTTCCTGCTGTCCAGATCAAGATGCTTCATCTCATTCATCCGGCGCAGGCAGTCTGCAAAAAAAGGCCGAAGGCGGTTAAAGCACTGAATGGATTTTTCCAGCAGCTCCCTGCCATCGGTAAAAGGCGTTAAAGGCTTTACGTCTTCCGGCTCCGCTTCCGTATCCCAGGGCTTCAATGTATCCAAACCCAGTTTTTTCTTTTTCTTTTTGTTGATGATATCCACCAGGGGCAAAGCATACCGTTTTACACCTTCGTGAAAATCAAAACAATCCTCTTTTGTGTAATCAAACCTGCCTTTCTCTACAAATGCATAGTCGCGGTAGTTTTTAAACCCGGCATTCAAAGCCACCTGGTGACGCTTATGGATCAGTTTGGTGAACAATTCGTTCAGCGTATCCTTATCCTGCAGGCGTCTTTCGTTCACTTTGCGGTAAACCGATTCGCGTAAGCTGCGGTCGTGGCTTTCCAGGAATTTGGAAGCCTGCTGCAGTGTGTATTCTTTTCCTTCTACTTCAATGGTCATTTTGCCTGCAACGGCGCCGTACTGCTGCTGCATTACACTTAATTCAGAGAAAAGGGGAATATTTTCTTCCCTGAACAAGTCTATGCTCTTTTTTACTGACCGCAGGTACGTAAAAAATTTATTCTGGTCCAGCTCTGCCGTATAGGGGCAGCTGATCAGCTTCCGGTTGATCTGGTCGGCATAGGGTTGTATATTAGGCTGTATAGCCGTATAGAAAAAATTAAAGGCTTCCGTGAGCGCTCTATTTTCTGTATCGCAGGTCATGCGTACCTGCCGCCAGCAGGCGTCTTCCGACACAACAGCTTCCAGTTCGCTGGAATCCTTTAACCACTGTTCCAGCTCTTTTTTAGAATGGATGGACCTTTCAGCCAAATCTTTAAAATACGGTTCAAGAGCTTCCCATGTGGTTACCTTGAAGTTCTCCGGCAGGAAATGTCTTGCCGGCTTTTTAATATCAGCGCTTGCCTGGATCATAGTAGTGTAAAATGTGAAAGGTGAGAGGTGAGAAGTGAAAGGTTGTACAACGAGAGTGTTTTTTCGCTTCTCACTTTAGATCATTCTTTTGTTTTTTTCTTTGGAGCGGCTTTCTTTTTCGGGGCGGCTTCTTCTTTAGGCGCTTCCGTTTTTTTGGGAGCAGCTTTTTTCTTCGCTGCCGGTTTTGCTTCCTTTTCGTCTTTTCCTGTTTCTTCCTTTTTCGCTGCAGTTTTTTTAGGAGCAGCTTTTGGGGGAGCAGCCTCTTCTACTGCTTCCGCTTCCGGCTTCGTTTCGGGCTCAGCAGTTTCTTCTTCTTCCGGCTGAGGCGCTTTGATCTCAATATTGTTCGCCGTTAAAATGCCAAGCCACTTCACCATTTTTTTCATATCACTGGTATATACCCTTTCAAAATCCATGTCGGGGTATACGGCTTCGAAATATTTTTTTACAGCGGCATTGTCTTTTTCATCGGGCAGGGGAGCAGCATCTTTTTGCATGGCAAGAAATACATCTGCCAGGTTCACGTTCTCGCGAACAGTAAATATTTCAATGCTTTCGAGGTGCGAAAAATTATGTACGCGGGAAGATACAAACCTTGTGCTTTTATCTTCCAGCGAACGTACAATAGCGCCGTCGGCTTTGGAGCTTAATAATTCAAATAAACCGCCTAAGCCGGTCACAGAAATGATCTTGCTGTATTCCATATCAATCATAACATTTTAAGGACGTGCAAGATAACGGGAAATTTGGAAATGTTAATCGGGGAACAGGGTTTTATCAATATTCGGGATGATCCGCAGGGCATTTTTGTAATATATTTTTTTGAGAACGGCATCCGGAAGTCCCATCCCGTACATACGCCAGAAGGCATGATATTTTTTGTGGTAAGGAAAATATTCATCTTCTGTTTCCAGTACCCTGAAATAAGTAGTGTATTCTTCGGGTACCCAGCTATCCTTGCCGAACATGATCCTGTTCTGGTATTTTTCAAAAAAATGTTTTGCGGCTCTCGGCTGTCTGCCCAGTTCAGCGATAATGGCGCCAAATTCAATCATCATATTGGGCATTTCGTTCAATAAACTACCCAGTTTACCCAGATCATTGGGATACCAGCCGAAGTGAGCTGCAATAAAGGTAGTTGAAGGATGCTTTTTAAACATGCGGTGCTGCTCAGCAATTAATTGTTCCCATGGCTCCGGGTCATTGGCTTCCCTTTTCCGGCGGGGATGTGTAACCAGTTCCAGCCAGCGCTCATTGTGCTCATCCACGGGATCCCAAAAGGGCTTTGGATCGGCGGTGTGAATGAGCACGGGAATTTTCAGCTCCCCGCATTTTTCCCATATTGCATCTAACCGCGGATCGTCTATGGCTACCCGTTTGCCATCTTTATCTGTTACCGAGAACCCGAGATTCTTGAATATTTTTAAACCGTTGGCGCCGTTCTTTATATCGGTTTCCAATTGATTGACTGCCTTTGCCGTCCAGCCCGTTTCCCCTATGCCTTTAAAATCAATATTGGCAAATACGATGAACCGTTTGGGCGCTTTGCTGCGGATGCTTTTTGTCATCCCTTCCAGCCTGCTGCCATTGCCGCCGCTGAGGTTTACCATTACTGCCATGTTCAGCTTATCCATATCCGACAGCAGATTTGGGATACTTTGTTCCGACAGGTTCCATTGGTGATTGTGCACATCAATAAAAGGGAATTTTGCTTTGGTAACGATATGCTCCGGAACTTTAAGTGTGGATACGGGATCGTACTTTTCAAAATCCATGGTTTTTTGCTGGGCAAACAGGGAAGCTGTATAAAAAAGCAAAACAATAAAGCTGATCTTTTTCATGCTATTGGAAGTTAATAAGGTCAATCATTGAGCGCCTGGTATGCCAGTACTTTAAACTTCTCGTGAATATCGCCATGACTGTTGGGGTACAATTGCAGGAAGAATTGCGCCACCATTTTTTCTTTGGGATCTATCCAGTAAGAAGAGCTGAACATGCCCCCCCAGCTATAAGATCCTTCAGGGCGCGGAGAAAATGCACTCCCTTTTTCGGTTACTACTTCAAAGCCCAGTCCAAATGCATTGCCATGACCCAATGCCAGGTCACCGATCTGGTTGCTGGTCATCATGCGAATGGTATTGCGTGATAATATGCGTTTGCCGTTATATACGCCGTTATTCAGCAGCATTTGCATAAAAACAGCATAATCATAAGCTGTAGACGACAATCCGCCACCGCCTGAAAAATAAGTGCCGTTCATTTTAGGGTAGTCGGAATAAAATGTTCCGTTAATATCCATGGTTGCCGGGGCTTTTTTGATGTGTTTGCCGTCATCTTCTGTATATAGCGTGGCCAAGCGGTTTTGTTTCTCTGCGGGCAGGTAAAAATAAGTATCCTTCATACCCAGGGGATCAAAGATCCTCTTTTTCAAAAACTGGTCTAAGCTCATGCCGGATATAACTTCCACTAAGTAGCCGAGCAGGTCGGTATTCAGCCCGTATGTAAATTTTTCTCCCGGCTGGTGCGCCAGGGGCAATAGCCCCAATTTTTTCATGATATCCGCCAGTTTTATCCGCTCTACACCAATGCCGGCCACAATGCCCGCTTTTGCGTAAATGGCGTTAAAAGCTTTGCTGCCTATTTGCGCATAACCGATACCGGAAGTATGCGTGAGCAACTGGCGGATGGTGATCTCCGATTTAGCGGGAACGGTAGTATAAGTAGTATCGGATGCATTAAAGCTATCCAGCACCGCGGGGTTTTTAAATTCGGGGATGTATTTGCTGATGGCGTCGTCTAACAAAAATTTACCATCCTCGTACAACATCATTACCGCCACGCTGGTAATGGCTTTGGTTTGTGAAGCAATGCGCATGATGGCGTCTTTTGGCAAAGTTTTTTTTGAAGCAATATCATCATACCCCAACCCTTTATGGTATACAATTTTCCCGTTACGGGCAATAAGCGCCGTAGCGCCATTGATCCAGCCGCTGTCTATATATTGCTGTATGAGCAGATCAATCTTTTTTAATCTTTCTTCAGAAACCTGTACTGATGCGGGCGGGGCTGGTTGCAATATTTGGGAAAATGCCGTGCTCCAAACTGAAATTAAAAAAAGCAGGAGTAGTGCATTACGGCAAAGCGATCGTATCATAAAACAGCATTAATATTTTTTGAGGATGAAAGATAAGGTTTTTGGAGAACCAAATAGCAAGAGCCAAATAACAAGAACCAAAGGAAGCCCGAAGATTAGAAAATCCGAAATCCGAAAGGAGGCATTGGTGTTGAAATCCATGTTCAAAGTCAAAAGACTGAAATCCGAAAAGGACATGAACGATAAGCGTCCCCTGCACAGGTTTCAGGTTTCAGGTTGCAGGATACAGGTTTCAGAGTATTGGCTGTCGGTAATCTAATAAGATGAATTCTCCTTTGTTTGAACTTTTTGCTCATAGCCCATAGACTGATTGCCGACAGCACCTCTTCAGATTTCGGGATTTCCGTTTTGGGGTTTTGATTGTCATGGTGATGAATGAACCATCTGTATATTATTTGGTTCTTACTGTATTTCTTCGGATTTCGAGTTCCCTGCTTCGAATTTACCCCTGACCGCGGTCTGACCCTTCTTTCATCGGGTGCCGACCGCCACATTTTCACATTTTCACATTTTTTTCAACAGCACCGTTGCATAAGCCATCAATCCTTCTTCCCTTCCGGCAAAGCCCATTTGTTCGGTAGTTGTGGCTTTAACCGAAACATCCTTAACCGTAAGCTGTACGATACGGGCGATGGTTTCACGCATTTGCAGTACATAAGGTTTTATTTTAGGCAGTTCCAGACAAAGAGTGGAGTCAATATTTACAACAGCGTATCCTTCTTTTTGGATCAAAGCAAAAGTGCGCTCCAGCAGGATCTTACTGTCAATGTCTTTAAATTCCGCTGAAGTATTGGGAAAATGGACGCCAATATCACCCAGACACAAGGCCCCGAGCATGGCATCGCAAATGGCATGCAGCAATACATCGGCATCACTGTGCCCCAGCGATCCTTTATAATGGGGGATATCAATTCCGCCTATCCATAATTTTTTCCCTTCGGCTAACTGGTGGAAATCCACTCCCAATCCTATTCTGTACGACATATTTTTTTTGCTAAAATAAAAAGAAAGGCCCGGGAGGCAGCATATATTCTTATAGGAGCCATCAGCCAACGGCAATCAGCTACTGAGGCATAGGGTATGAAGCCGTTTTGATTGCTGGTGTGTTGATTTCTGATTTGGGGATTTATTTGGTTCCCCTGACTTTACCTTCGGATTTCCCTCTTCGGATTTCGAAATTGAACTTTCGAGCTTTCTCTCTCCTCTCACGTTTCACCTCTCTCCCCTCACAACACTACTACTCTCCTCCTCCTGTTTCCATATCACCCCCGAGGTTAAACAGCAGGCTGAAACGGATCGTATTGGAAAGCGGGTTCCTGTTCACACCATTCCCTGAAGGGAGGAGATAAGAAAAATTAAGTCCGAAAATATTGTAATTGATGCCCACGCCCAGGGTAACATAGCTTCGTTTTCCCATGTTGGCGCTTTCGCCATAATAACCGGCTCTTAAAGCAAACTGGTCGTTATACACATACTCTCCGCCAACAGAATAAGCCATTGCCTTATTGCTGAAAGATTTGAACCAGCCGGTTACCACGCCGTTGCTGTTATAATCTGCATAAGCGGTTGAATCTTTGGACTGGTCGCCGGTTGATCCGGGAGGTGCCGGTACCAGCAATTTATTGATTTCCCCGCTGAGTGTTATTTTATGCACTTCATTGGTAACCCAGGTATGACCAACACCTACACCAAAATTGGCGGGTATATAATTCCGCTGACTGGCATCTGAAGTATAGGAAATTTTAGAGCCGAGGTTCGTAAAGGCAGCCCCGATATTCCATCCCTGGCCATCTTCGTTGGCCGTGGTATAATACAGTCCGATATCGCCTGCCACAGCAGTACCTGCCTTATAAGAAACACCGTTAGAAGATGCCCCGCCAGCCAGGTTGGAGTAAATGTAGCGAAGTGCAACACCCAGGGATAGCTGATCCGATAACTTACGGGAATAGCCCAGATCCAGCCCGAACTCGCGGGGGTTAAACTGGTTCAGATCGTTGCCCAGCGCGTCTGTAAACTGTATATTACCCAGGCTAAAATATCGCAGGGAAGCGGAAATGACCTGCTGTTCGTCGAATTTATAATACCCGGCCAAAGAAGCCAGGAACACATCATTGAGGCCCAGGTCCTTTAACCAGGGGGTGTAGGTAAGCCCGATACCTGCGCTGCTTTGCGTGAAAGGATACTTGGCAACATTATAAAATTGCGAATTGATATCCGGAGTGGTGGATATGCCCATATCTCCCATGCCACCGGCACGGGCATCGGGGGAAATACGCAAAAATGGAACCGCGGTAGTAACAATGTTTATGGGTTCTGCACCTTGCGCAAAACTGTTAGCCGATACACCCATAAGCAGCAGGCCGGCAACAGAAAATCTCCTCAATGAATGTTTCATCTGTATATTTTGATTGAAAATGAATAAAAAAGTAGCGTTTTATTCAATATGCGGAATCTGTTTAATGTGTTTTGAAATTGATTTGCAAAGTAAAAGAGTGTTTTCTGTTTTTAGCGGCTTTTCTTCGCCAAATTGTTAACACCCTTCCAAAACGGAACACATTTAACAATTACCATGCCTTATTGCGACTAAGCCTTTCTTACAAACGGGGTAAAAAAATAAATATTGTTTTACCTATGATTTTCACCACTTTGGCTTAATAATAGATAGTGTTTTGTAAGTTTAGCATTTAATAAACACAAAAGCCGGATCCCCGTTTTTATAAAGTAATTAAATTGCATGCTGCTAACCTTGTTCTATGCCTTTAAAAGGGGGAGACCAGCTTTATTTTAGTACAATAATTACACTATATACCCGTTATCTTTTTTTAGTTTAAATCCAGCAAAATGCAAAGAGTACTGAATTTGAAAACCTTTCTTCTTTTATCTGCTGTTGGTTTGCTTTTTACTTCCTGTAAAAACGGGCTTTTCGGTAAGAAGAAATTCGAAAAATCGGACGTAACCGGTTGGAACTACAATGATAAAAACATGGGTGGTTTCAACGTTTCCAAGGAAAAAGAGCAGAATACCGGTCCCGGACTGGTGTTTGTGCAGGGCGGTACGTTTACTATGGGCGCTACCGATGAAGATATTATGGGAGACTGGAATAATATACCCCGCCGTGTAACGGTTTCCTCATTTTATATTGATAAAACAGAAGTGGCTAACGTTCATTACCGCGAATACCTGCACTGGCTGGAATCGGTATTTGATGATCCCCAGTATGCCGAAGTGTTGGAAGCGGCAAAACCCGACACGCTGGTATGGAGAGAAGAGCTGGCATACAATGAACCACTGGTAGAATATTATTTCCGTCATCCTTCTTATAATTACTATCCTGTAGTGGGAGTAAGCTGGAAGCAGGCAAATGATTTCTGTCTTTGGCGCAGCGACAGGGTAAATGAAAGGATCCTGGTTGAGAAAGGCTATATCAATAAAAATCAATTGAAAACTACCCAGGGTCAGGGACAGGAAAATTTTAATACCCAGGCTTACCTTAAAGATCTGTATCAGCCTCAACCCGGCAAACCCAAGAAAAATCCTTTGATGGATGCCAATGGCAGGCCCCGGCTGAAAGTAACTTTCGAGGATGGTTATATGTTGCCCAATTACAGGCTCCCTACCGAAGCCGAATGGGAGTACGCAGCATACGGCTATATCAATCAAAACCCCCGGCCAAAGAAAAAGTCAAATGGTTCGGGCGAAGAGCTGATCAAAGAAAAACAGGTATACTCCTGGAGTCAGAATGTTAACGGCTTACGCGATGCCCGCCACGGAAGCTGGCAGGGTAAATTTTTGGCCAACTTCAAGCGCGGAAGCGGTGACATGATGGGCATAGCAGGCGGCTTAAATGACAATGCTTCCATACCAGGCCCTGTAGATGCTTTTTATCCCAATGGCTTTGGGTTATACAATATGTCCGGTAACGTTAACGAATGGGTAGCTGATGTATACCGCCCGCTTTCCAGCCTTGATAATGATGATTTCAACCCGTACAGGGGTAATCATTTTGAAAAATTTAAGAAAAATGAAAACAACGAATTTGAAAGGGACAGCCTTGGCAGGGTAGTTAAAGTGTATGTTACCGACGAAGAAAGTAGGAACCGCCGCAACTACCAGAGAGGTGATGTGATTGATTATCTGGATGGTGATTCTGCTTCACAGGTTACCTACGGTTATGGAAAAACGACTTTAATAAGCGATCATGCAAGGGTAATTAAGGGCGGAAGCTGGAACGACCGCGCTTACTGGTTAAGCCCCGGCACACGCCGCTTCCTCGATGAATCGCAAGGCAGCAGCACTGTTGGTTTCCGTTGTGCCATGGACAGGGTAGGCAGCCAGGAAGGCAATGGGTTTAAGCCCGGCAACAACTGGAGCAAACGCAGACAAAATTCCCGTAAACACTAATTTTTTATTTTTTTATAAATGGAATACCTTCTCTCCGGAGAGGGTATTTTTTTGAGTTGGGTGTCAGCTATGAGGTATCAGCAGTCAGCCAAGCCATTAACTAATGACAGGATGAATCCTCCTTCCTTTCACTTTTCTCTTTTGTCCTCTTCCCTCCCTTCTTGTTGCATCCCCGTTCGGGTTTCGGATTTACGATTTCGGATTTAATATTTGGATTTTATCCCTACCGGCGGACAAGCCTGCCTGCCGGTAGGCAAGTTTGGTTCTTGTCATTTGTGATCTGGTGCTTTATAGCAGTTAGGTATCAGGAGTGACTACCCCCTTTCTTTTTGTATTGCTCATAGCTCAAGGCTGATTACTGACAGCTTTTCAGCTAAAACAAAATTTTTTAGTAATTTTTTGCTAAATATGTTAGTGTTAATAAGTTTATATATATCTTTACATCCAACAGTTAATTTTGAGGATATAAAACCCCATACAATATGTCAAGCAATGAAAAATTAAAGGCGCTGAAACTTACCATGGATAAAATAGAAAAAGACTATGGTAAAGGGAGTGTGATGATGATGAATGAAAAGGGAGCACAGCAGATAGAAGTGATCTCTACAGGTTCGATCGGGTTGGATGTTGCCCTGGGTGTTGGCGGCGTGCCGAGAGGCCGGGTCATTGAAATATATGGGCCGGAATCTTCAGGTAAAACTACCATTGCCACGCACATCATTGCACAGGCGCAAAAAAAAGGCGGCGTATGCGCTATTATAGATGCCGAGCATGCTTTTGACAGCGCTTATGCGCAAAAGCTGGGTGTGGATATAGACAACCTCCTGATCTCCCAGCCGGATTATGGTGAGCAGGGGCTGGAGATCGCAGACCGGCTGATCCTCTCCGGCGCCTTAGACGTGGTAGTAGTAGATTCTGTGGCTGCGCTGGTGCCTAAAAGTGAGCTGGAAGGAGAAATGGGAGACAGTAAAATGGGAATGCAGGCAAGATTAATGTCGCAGGCTTTGCGTAAGCTGACAGCTACCATCAGCAAAACCAATACAGTATGTATCTTCATTAACCAGTTGAGGGAAAAGATCGGTGTTATGTTCGGCAATCCAGAAACCACCACTGGCGGCAATGCCTTAAAATTTTATGCATCTGTGCGGTTAGACATCAGGCGTATAGCACAAATTAAAGACGGAGATGAGGCAGTAGGTAACCGTGTAAGAGTTAAAGTGGTAAAGAATAAAGTGGCTCCTCCTTTCCGTGCGGCTGAGTTTGATATTGTTTATGGCGAAGGCATTTCCAAAGCAGGTGAAATTATTGATATGGGCGTTGAAATGAGCATCGTACAGAAAAGCGGGAGCTGGTACAGTTATAATACAGATAAGCTGGGACAGGGCAGGGATGCGGTAAAGCAATTACTGACCGATAACCCCGAACTGGCAAATGAAATTGAAGCCAAAATCAGGGAAAAGATCAGAGAAGTGCAATTGGCATAAATGCAACATTCATCTTTTTAATAATGGACGGTTATTAAGGCAGGCCGTTGAGATTAATTTTTCAACGGCTTTTTTTATTGCCTTTATGGTTTTACTTTTCCATACTAAATACATCTCATGACTACTTCCCGTATTTTAGGTGCACGTAAACGCATAGCATTAGTGGCACATGATCATAAAAAGAAAGACCTTATTGAATGGGCCGAGTTTAACAAGACCGTATTGGCGCGCCATGAACTGATCGCCACAGGAACTACAGGTAAACTGCTGGAAGAAAGCCTGGACCGGCCGGTAAAACAGGTGTTGAGCGGCCCGCTGGGTGGCGACCAGCAAATCGGGGCAATGATCGCCAAAGGAGAAATTGATGTACTGATCTTTTTTTGGGATCCGATGGAAGCACAGCCTCATGACCCTGACGTAAAAGCGTTGCTTCGGCTTGCCGTGGTTTGGAATATTCCTGCAGCAAGCAACAGAACCAGTTCCGATTTTTTAATGACTTCCCCGCTTATGCATGAATCGTATGAAGCTGTAATACCCGATTACAGCGGTTATATAAAAAGAAAGATATAAAGGAGAAGCTCATGCGGGTCACCTTACGCACCTGGCAAAAAAAAGACCGCCCTGCATTGGCCGCATTAGCCAACAATATCAGGATATGGAACAATGTGCGCGACCGGCTGCCTCATCCTTATACCATACAACATGCCGGCGCATTTATAAAGTATTGCCGGAAGCAGGATCCGCCGCATATATTGGCCATTGAGGTTAACGGACAGCTTGGAGGATGCATAGGTCTTGAATTGCAGGACGACGTTTCACGCATTAGCGCAGAATTGGGTTATTGGATAGGAGAACCTTATTGGGGAAGAGGCGTAGCAACCGAAGCAGTAAAACAAATGCTGGAATATACGTTTGACACTTTCCCGGTGCTCAGCCGTATTTATGCTAAAGTATTTGAATACAATAAAGCTTCCATGAAAGTACTGGAAAGAAATGGCTTTCAGTTAGAAAGTATCCGGAAAAGATCGGCGATCAAAAATAACGAGATCATAGATGAACATGTTTGGGTAAAATTCAGATAAACTGCAGTATCAGCTTATCTTTGCAGCATTATCTGATCCGGATATAAAAAATACATATGCAAAAAATAGAACTGACCAACAAACAATACAGACTGCTGCTTCAATTGGTATCTCTTGGCATTGATGTTATCGACAATGCTGCTTTGGGTGATGATGAAGAGGATGATGATGAAGTAAATGACGAATCTCCTTTATTGAATGATGCTGTTGACCTGGAGGGTTTTCTCATGGCGCATTTTAAGAAATTTGGAGTTAAAGACATTGTCATGCCGGATGCCGAGGAGGAGGAATTGAACTACAGTGAACAATTCTCGGAAGACCAGCAAATGATCTCTAACAGCGCTTATTTTAACAAAACAGCCGAAATAGCTTCTTTCCAGTTGGGTATGAGAGATTATAAGGAAGCGAATGGAGCAGACGCTTTGGAAAACGTTGATCCGCAGGAAGGCGTTGATAAAATAATGACCTACTCCCTGAAATATTTAAATGAAATATTTGAAAATGGGTTTGTTAATTTTCACCTGAACACAGACAGACCCGCGAAAATCATCAGCCTTTCTGCTGACTAAATATTATGCCTTTCAAACTGCATTCATCCTATACACCGGCAGGCGACCAGCCGGAAGCCATTCGTCAGCTCACTGAAGGAATTACAGAGGGAGAGCAACACCAGGTATTGCTGGGGGTCACGGGATCGGGTAAAACGTTTACGATGGCCAATGTAATACAGAATGTGCAACGTCCAACCCTTGTGCTTACACACAATAAAACCCTGGTAGCTCAATTGTATGGAGAATTTAAACAGTTCTTTCCTGAAAATGCAGTAGGGTACTTTGTTTCGTATTACGATTATTACCAGCCCGAAGCATATATGCCAGTTAGTGATACTTATATTGAAAAAGACCTTTCCATAAATGAAGAATTAGACAAGCTGCGCCTGAAGGCTACCGCCCAGTTATTGAGCGGCCGGCGGGATATTATTGTAGTGGCATCGGTAAGTTGCATATATGGTATTGGTAACCCTGCCGAGTTTGCCAACGGTATCATCCGTATTCACAAGGGACAGGTGATCAGCAGACAGGGATTTTTGCATGCATTGGTCAATTCGCTGTACAGCCGCAGCCAGGGTGATTTTAACCGCGGCAACTTCAGGGTAAAAGGCGATACCGTTGATATCAACCTGCCCTATATGGATCATGGTTACCGCATTGGTTTTTTTGGCGATGAAATAGAGACCATAGAAACGCTGGAGATCAGTAGCGGCAAACGCATCAGCGTGGTAGAAAACGCGGCTATTTTCCCGGCCAACCTTTACCTGGCGCCAAAGGATCAGTTGCAGCAGGTGTTGTATGAAATACAGGATGAAATGACCCGGCAGGCAGAGTATTTCAAAAACAGCGGTAAATATATAGAAGCGCAACGCATAACCGAAAGGGTAAATTATGACGTGGAGATGATCCGCGAACTGG
This sequence comes from Agriterribacter sp., assembly GCF_035444585.1. Lineage (GTDB taxonomy): Bacteria > Bacteroidota > Bacteroidia > Chitinophagales > Chitinophagaceae > Agriterribacter. Next base: position 4,963 of record NZ_DAOMOZ010000065.1, on the reverse strand, counting down.
GTTATTGTAACGGGGTAGAAAATTATTCCAGGTTCTTCGACCGCCGTGAACCCGGTACAAGACCTTTTTGTTTGTTAGACTATTTCCCGAAAGACTTTGTATGTGTGATTGACGAAAGTCACCAGACCATACCACAGATCAGCGGCATGTATGGCGGCGACAGGAGCCGTAAGCTGGTACTGGTGGATTACGGGTTTCGCCTGCCTTCGGCAATGGATAACCGCCCGTTGAATTTTCATGAGTTCAATGCTATGCTGAACCAAACAGTGTATGTATCTGCAACACCGGGGGATTATGAACTTGAAAAAACAGGCGGGGTGGTAGTGGAACAGGTTGTACGCCCCACAGGATTGCTTGATCCGCCTATAGCAATACGGCCGAGTGTAAACCAGATAGATGATTTGCTGGACGAAATAGATAAACGGATAAAGAAAGGCGACCGGGTACTGGTTACTACCTTAACCAAACGCATGGCCGAAGAAATGGACAAATACCTGCATCGCATTAATGTTAAATCAAAATATATACACAGCGAAGTGGATACGCTGGAACGCGTAGAGATACTGCGGCAGTTGCGTTTGGGAGAAATTGACGTGCTGGTAGGCGTTAACCTGCTGCGTGAAGGGCTGGATCTGCCGGAAGTATCGCTGGTGGCAATCCTGGACGCAGATAAAGAGGGTTTTTTACGCAATGAAAAATCGTTGACGCAAACGGCAGGCCGCGCAGCAAGGAATGTGGACGGGCTGGTTATTTTTTATGCCGATAAGATGACCGAAAGCATGCAGCGCACGATTGACGAGACCAATCGCCGCCGGGAAAAGCAGATCGCGTATAATATTGAGCATCATATTACGCCAACTACGGTAAAGAAATCGAAGGAACAGGTATTTGCGCAAACATCGGTGCTTGACATTAAAGGATATGATGTGAATAAGCCCTATGCTGTGGCGCCGGATGAAGAACTGGTAACACTGGCGGCGGAAGACCAGGAAATTTATCATACCGTTCCGCAAATGGAGAAAGCTATCTCAAATATTAAAAAAGAAATGACAAAGGCAGCTAAGGATCTGGACTTCATGGAAGCCGCGAGGTTACGGGATGAAATGTTTACAATGCAGAAGAAGCTGGAGGAGATGAAGAAAGGCGTGTGAAGAACGATTTGCCAATTATAAAGCAGGGTTCACAATGCTCCAAGTATTTTTTCTGCAAAAAATGTTGAGTAATATAACAACGTGGGTAATAATTCCCTTCTCTCTTTCCATCAATAGCAAAAAAATTATATATTCATTGTATGGTTACCATTGCACTATACAATTTAAAAGGCGGAGTGGGCAAAACCGCTTCCTGCGTGAACTTCGCTTATTTGGCTGCACAAGACGGTTATAAAACCCTGCTTTGGGATATTGACCCGCAGGGGTCCTCCAGCTTTTATTACCAGGCCAAACCCAAACACAAGGGCGGTATAAAAAAATTAATTGAAAAGGATGCCGACCTGGAAGAGGCGATCATGGTTACGGATTATGAAAACCTGGAGATCATCCCGGCCGACATTTCTGCCAAAAGCTTTGATGTGATCATGGAAGAAATGAAGTCGTCAAAGAAAAGATTAAAAACCATTCTTCAGCCGTTGCACAAAACATATGATTTTGTGTTTATGGACTGCCCGCCGGGATTTTCGGTATTGTCGGAAAATATTTTTAATGCTGCCGATATTGTGCTGATGCCCGTGATACCCACCACGCTTTCTATCCGTACTTACAATATGGTAAAGACCTATTTCAAAGAAAAAGATATTGACCTTTCCAGGATGATGTGCTTTTTTACCATGGTTGACCTGAGAAAGAATATGCACAACGAGATCATGGAAACACTGTATAAAGACAAAAGGTTTTTTGAAAACTATATCCCTTATCTTTCCGATGTGGAAAAAATGGGCATACACAAAGCGCCTGTTGAAGCATTCGCCCGGTCGGGTTATGCGGCGCAGTGTTACAGGGATCTGTGGACAGAAATAAAGGAAGGCGTGCTGGAATAATGCGGAGCATATACTTCAGAGCCGGCTATTGAATTTCGGATGGAGTAACATTTCTAACACAATACCAATCGTATGAAAAGAGCACTCAGTTCCTGGTACAGTCATGCCCTTGGAAAAGAAATGCCGGTAGCTGTATACGGGCATTATGGTTTCGCCTTATTGATGGTGCCCACAGCCGGAGCGGATTACTTAGAGTATGAACGCTTTCAATTGATTGACGCCATTGCTCCTTTTATTGACGAGGGGAAAATAAAGGTGTTTTCTATAAACAGCATCAATAATGAAAGTTGGTTAAACAATAACATGGAAGGGGCACATAAGGGAATACGGCACAACCAGTTCAATGAATATGTTTTCAATGAAGTGATCCCCTTTGTTAAAAATCACACATCGTGGGAGACACCGGTGATCATAAGCGGCGCATCCTTTGGCGCGCTGCATTCCGTGAATTTGTTTTTGAAACGTCCTGACCTCATTAACGGAACCATAGCCATGAGCGGGGTGTATGATCTTACTGAGTATACAAAAGGATATTACGATGAACAGGTATATTACAATTCCCCCATGCACTATATTCCCAACCTTACCGATGACTGGTTCCTTAGCCGGATAAGAGCCGGGAAGATCATTATAGCAACCGGCAGCGGTGCCTATGAAGACCCGCAGGCCAACAGGAGGTTTTCGGGTGTGCTGCACGATAAAGGAATACCGCATGAACTGGACATATGGGGTGGTGATATTACCCATGACTGGCCTACCTGGCGCAAAATGCTTCCGCATTTCCTGGGAACAAGGTTTTAGGTATTGAGCGGTCAAAACACATGAGGGCCCGGCTTCGGCCCCCACCCGTCAACCCGCAAAAGAAGTGAAAAAAATCACTTATAAATGGAAATTACCTTTCAGCTTTTTGCCTAATATTTCAGGAACGCATCATACAGCAACTGCAAATAAGCCTTGCCGGTGGTAAGGATGCTGTCGGATTGAAGGCCGGCAACCCCTTCCGACGGATACATCAGCCTTTTGGCGCGGTTATCAAATATCAAAGTATCTTTCGCCGACAACCATCCAAATCCGTCATCGAAGGTATAGAAAGCAAATGCCTTGCGGCCGGGATTGAGCAAATCATTTCCCCACTTAAAAGCAGTGTCTTTTACCTGCAATTGCTTAAGAAGGGTAGGCGCAATATCGGTTTGCGAACCTGTGCCGCCAATCTTTTTTCCCCGGTAATCTGCTTTCAGCACCTCACCAAAAAGCAGGAGCGGAATATGATAACGGGCGGGTTCATTAAACCTCCTGTCGCGGGGGAGATGGTGGCCATGGTCTGCCGCTAAAACAAAGAGGGTATTTTTATACCAGCCTGTTTGTTTTGCGGCTTCAAAAAAAGCACCCAGCGACCGGTCGGTAAAATAGCATGCATTTTTAAACTGTTCATTCCGGCTGCTGCCCTCAAAAACAGTTGGCATAGGCACTGTAAAAGGCTCATGGCTGCTTGAAGTAATGATGTAAGAAAAAAACGGTTCCGCAGGGTGCTGCATTTCCTTTATGTATTTATCAAACAGGCTCTTATCATCAGCACCCCATTTATTGAACAAGCCAGCATCAGAAAAATCTTTTAGGCCTACAATGCGGTCAAAACCCGCACGGTATGCAATCGTATTGAAACGCCCGAAACCCAGTTCGCCGCCATAATAGAATGCATTGTGATAATTTTCATTCTTCAGTGCCAGCGAAAGAAAAGGCAAATGCTCAATTTTTTCAGGCTGATTGACAAGGTTGGTTTGGGGCTGTGCCGGGAACCCGCTCAGCATAGCAATAATACCCTGGTCTGTACGCACGCCGCTTGCATAAATATCTGTAAATAAAATGCCCTCTTTGACAAGCTTACTTATGTTAGGCGCCACACCGGTGTCACCGCCAAGTTCTGCGATAACATCGGCGGTAAAACTTTCCAGTTGGATAAAAACAATGTTGGGTCTTTGCTGTGTTAACACCAACAGGGTTGAATCCCCGCCGCCCGTGCCGTACAAGTCGTTGACCCTTTCAGTGGCTTCACGCTCGGGCAAATACGTGTACATATTCTTTTGGCCGCTAAAGCGGTTCTTTAAAAAACTGCTGCTCAAATGCCAGGCGGTGTTTACGGCTGCATGATTGGCAACCGGGAAAGAGCTGAAGTAAGCCGTACTTTCATTGATGGGAATTTGCTGCCAGCCACCACGGATGCTTAAAAAAATGAGCCCTGCTATAGTGATCAGCTGAGCGGCGTATGAAATTCTTTCATTACCCGTTGATTTGCCTGTGGGCATATTCATCCGCGAAAGCACCAGCCTGTACAGGAATCCTGCAATAATGATTTCAGCCAGCATTATCATGAACAACAAAGACAATGGCGCAGATTTGCTGGTTTCCATGGCTTCTGCGGGGTGGGCAAGCATTGAAACAGCGCGGTAATTTAGTTTTACGCCCCAGTTTTCATAAATACCCAAATCGCCACCGGAAATAAGTACGGTAACCATAAGCAATACCCACGTGTATATTCTGACTGTCTTTCTAAAAAATGCCGCTTTTGTAAACTGCTGAACAATAAACAACAGCAACGGTATAACGGCAAAATAGCCCGCCATAGAAAGATCGAGCCGTAAGCCGTATGCAAAACTCTGCACCAGGCGGGTTGACCCGGCTTTGGAGAAACTGTCGCAATAGTACAGAACGAATACAAGGCGCTGCACAAAAAAAACAAGTACCCAGAAAAGGTAGTGCTTCAGGAAAAATAAAAACGGCGCCGCTTTCCGCCGGTTCAAAAAAGGGCTGTTCATAAATTGCTGCAAATCTTAACCTAAGTTAAATATAAGCGCTGCAAATTAAGTGTTATTATTAATCACTATTGTCCGACTAAAATAAGCTAAAATGAGACAAAAAAGGGCAGTTCGT
>NZ_DAOMOZ010000064.1:0-21258 GCF_035444585.1 Agriterribacter sp. | reverse complement strand
TTAAATTCTAGTTTCTTTCGTACGATATTGGGACTGCTAAAGTATTGCTTTTTTTTATATAACCAAACTTTCGTTAAAAAAATTTCGACAAATGTTTAAAAATCTTCGATAAACCACATAATATTAAATACACCCATGTTTAAACAATAATACCATTTCTTAAATGACCGCTTATTTATGCGTCTTTGATTAAGCTAAACAATTTAGTATTAATTTTGCCCTACTTTATGATAGCAACATCGGGAACAAAGAAAAAGAAACCGGCGCAGCGCAGCAACAATAATATTTTAATAAAGGGCGCAAGGGTACATAACTTAAAAAACATAACAGTTGAAATTCCGCGGAATAAGCTCGTTGTGGTAACAGGTGTGTCCGGTTCAGGTAAATCTTCACTTACCATTGATACCCTGTTTGCTGAAGGACAACGGCGCTACGCAGAAAGCCTCAGCGCGTACGCCCGCCAGTTTTTGAACCGGATGAACAAGCCCGATGTTGATTTTATTAAAGGCTTATGTCCCGCCATTGCCATCGAGCAAAAAGTTGTTACCCGCACTCCGCGTTCTACCGTAGGCAGCATGACAGAAGTATACGACTACATGCGTTTATTATATGCCCGTATCGGTAAAACCATTTCGCCTGTCAGCGGCGAAGAAGTGAAAAAAGATGACGTGAAAGATGTGGTGGAGGCAATTGGGGCACAGCAGGAGGGAGATAAGATATTGATCCTTTCACCATTCAGGCTACAAGGCAAAAGAAATGCGAGGGAAGAATTAAACATTCTGCTGCAAAAGGGATTCTCGAGGCTGTATATCGTTGCCGGGTCTTCTCCCGGCGAAACATTACGCATTGAGGATGCGCTCGAACAGAAGGATGCTGAATTAAAAAAGAAATTCACCGGCAGGCAGTCATCATCCCTTGTTTATATATTGATTGACCGCATAGTAGTAAAAGCGTTTGATGAAGATGATATGCACCGGTTGTCCGATTCTGTTGGCACAGCCTTTTTTGAAGGCGAAGGAGAAATGGTTGTGGAAGTGAACGGCACAAAACTGCTGCATTATTCCGGGAAATTTGAAAAAGACGGCATTAAATTCGAGGAGCCTGTTCCCAATCTTTTTTCGTTTAACAATCCCTACGGTGCCTGCCCGGTATGTGAAGGCTTTTCGCAGGTGCTGGGCATTGATGCCGATCTTGTAATACCGGATCCCCGGCTAAGTTTGTATGAAGGTGCTGTAGCCCCCTGGAAAGGAGAAAAGCTCAGCCGCTGGAAGGATGAATTTATACGCGGTGCAAAGCATTTTAATTTTCCCGTACATAAGCCGGTCATTGATCTTTCCAAACAGCAATACGATGAACTATGGAACGGGAATGCTTATGTGAACGGCATCAATGATTTTTTTAAAGAGGTGGAGCAGAATTTATATAAGGTACAGTATCGCGTATTGTTATCCCGCTACCGTGGAAGAACGCTGTGTCCTGAATGTAAAGGTTACCGGTTGCGCAAAGAAGCGCTGTATGTAAAAGTTGGACAAAAGCATATAGGAGAGCTGTGCGATATGCAGGTAAAGGATCTGAAAAAATGGTTTTATGCGCTTCAGCTAAGCGATTATGATAAGCAGGTTGCCAAACGTGTGCTTATTGAGATCAGGCAAAGATTACAGGTTTTGATCGATGTAGGCCTGGGCTACCTGAGCCTCAGCCGCCTGGCCAATAGCCTGAGCGGCGGAGAAAGTCAGCGCATCCAGTTAACCAGGAGCCTGGGCAGTAACCTTACCAACTCTTTATATATCCTTGATGAGCCTTCTATCGGGCTGCATTCAAGAGATACTGCCAGGTTAATAAAGGTATTGAAGGAGTTGAGAGATCTGGGCAATACGGTGGTGGTGGTAGAGCATGACGAAATGATGATGCGCGAGGCAGATCACATTATTGATATGGGCCCCTTAGCGAGCCATATGGGTGGCGAAGTGATCGCCGAGGGTGATTATGATGATTTGATCAATAATACAAAAAGCCTTACCGGAAAATATCTGAAAGGAGAACTGAAAATTGAATCCCCCGCTGCTGTGCGCAAATGGAAACGTTCGCTGGTAGTGGAAGGCGCCCGTCAGAACAATCTCAACAACATTTCCGTTGAATTGCCGCTTGGTGTTTTATGTGTAATAAGCGGGGTGAGCGGCAGTGGAAAAACAACTTTGATCAGGCAGATCGTATATCCTGCCCTGAAGAAATTAAAAGGAGAGTTTGTAGACAAGGTTGGCATGCATAAAAATATAAGCGGGGATGTTGATCATATTACCCAGGTAGAGCTGGTAGACCAGAATCCCATCGGCAAGTCTTCCCGCAGCAATCCCGTAACCTATATTAAAGCCTACGACGAAATAAGGGATCTGTATGCCAAACAGCCATTGAGCAAGATCAATGGTTTTCAGCCCAGGCACTTTTCATTTAACGTTGAAGGGGGCCGATGCGATGCCTGTAAAGGTGAAGGAGAGCAGGTTGTGGAGATGCAGTTTTTGGCCGATGTGCATCTTACCTGTGAAGTTTGTAACGGAAAGCGATTTAAGGAAGAAGTATTGGAAGTAATGTATAAGGATAAGAATATTTTTGACGTGCTGGAGATGAGTGTTGACGAAGCATTGCAATTTTTTAAAGACGAAAAAGATATCCTCGTCAAATTAAAACCTCTTTCGGATGTAGGTCTGGGATACATAAAGCTCGGGCAATCGAGCGATACCCTTTCAGGGGGCGAGGCGCAAAGGGTAAAACTGGCCGCTTTTCTCGGGAAAGGCAAAGCCCATGGGCATATACTGTTCATTTTTGATGAGCCTACCACCGGTTTGCATTTTCATGATATTAATAAACTGCTCACTTCTTTTAATGCATTAATAAACCAGGGGCATTCCATTTGGGTGATAGAGCATAATACAGACGTAATAAAGAATGCGGATTGGGTAATAGACCTTGGACCGGAGGCAGGCGATGAAGGTGGCAACGTTGTTTTTGCAGGCGTTCCGGAAGATCTGAAAAAGGTGAAGGAAAGCTATACGGGGAAGTTTTTGTAGCATAGTTTCCAATCTTTCGAAGGTTGGAAACCTGCTGTGCGAAGTCGGGAGACTTCGCACTTCCTATGTTCTTCGGAGATTCATATCTCCACTCATAAAGTACAATGCGCCACCGGCTAATTTCCAGGACACAGTCCCGGGAGAACATAACTAATACGAAGTCGGAGACATCGTATAGCCGCAGTTTGCAAACTCTTTTCCGGGCAGTTAAAAATAAATTCGTTGGCATTGAAAGCTAATAACGTGTTCCCGCTTCACCAACAGTGATTGTAAGATCGTGAAATTTAAACATGACTTAAAATCCATATTGTCCTATTCAGGAGTATAAAACTCATTATAGAGGAACATGCCGATATAGCCCTGGTATCCTTTGACTTTCAATGATATTCTGCTTTTCCAGATATAGATTTTGTACCTGCCGGGCTTATATTTCCTGATGCCTTTCACTTCTAAGGGGTTGTCAACGGTTTTGAGTTGTTGGAATATTTTTCTGAAGTCCTGTTGAAATCCTTTAGGGCAAAATAAAAGTTCTTCAATGAACCTTTCTTCCAGCATTATTTCCATCCCATTCGTTTTTCAAACTGCTTTGAGTCTATAAGTTTTCCGGGGAAGCATTTTTCAAAAACCATGTCGTCCAAAAAATCTTCAACATCTTCATTTGAAATAGTTTTTAATATTTTCTCTACTTCATCGATACTCCAGTTGCCTTTAGATTTTTTTGCTGAGAAGTGAGTAGGCGTCATGTCTAATTTCTGGGCTATATACTCATTCTTATATCCCGAAATTTCGATAAGCCTGGGGACTGCATGGAGGAGTATTCTGTATTTATCAATAATGTTGGTCATGCATTAGATTTTACAATGTAAAAATAGCAATAATTATTACAAAAAAATCGTAATAATTATTACAATATATGCATATGCATTATTTTTATCATTCTCTCGCTGTGCGAAGCCAGGAGGCTTCGCAATCCCTATGTTCCCGAGAGATTCGTATCCCCTCTCATAAACATCACCTGTCAATGCATTGGCTTTTATCAGGTCCGTTTTCCGGGACAGAGTCCCGGAAGAACATACAGGATACAAAGTCCGGAGACTTTGTACAGCAGCACCGACGCCTTGTATAGTCGCAATAATCTTTTGAATTTCTCATTACCTTCGCACCCAAATGACAGAAAAGATACTTATTCTTGATTTCGGTTCACAATATACCCAGCTCATAGCGCGTGCCGTTCGTGAGGCGAATGTATATTGCGAGATCACCCCGTTTAATAAGCCGGTCAGTTTTTCGCCCGAATTAAAAGGCATTATCTTATCGGGCTCTCCTTTTTCGGTAAATGATGCCAACGCTCCGGTTGTTGATGTAGACGCTTTAAGTAAAAAGCTGCCCGTGCTTGGTATTTGTTACGGTGCTCAGTTAACCGCCAGGGCGCTTGGCGGCAAAGTAGAAAAATCTGAAAAAAGAGAATACGGGAGAGCCACTCTCAAAATAAAAAAAGATGATACCATATGGTCGGGTATTTCAGCAGAATCGCAGGTATGGATGAGCCATGGCGATTCCATCCTGGAAACACCTGCCGGCTTTGAGCTGCTGGGAACAACAGATTCTATACCTGTAGCCGCTTTCAGAAAAAAGAGCAGTAACGACGGACAGGTTATTTACGGGCTGCAGTTCCACCCCGAAGTATATCACTCCACTTATGGTAAAAAAGTGATCCGGAATTTTTTGGTGGAGGTGTGTGGCTGCAAGCAGGACTGGACACCGGCTCATTTTATAAATGATACCGTTGCCGCGCTGAAAAAGCAGATAGGGGAACGCAAAGTGATCATGGCATTGAGCGGTGGCGTAGATTCTACCGTTGCCGCTACATTAATACATAAGGCGATTGGCGACAGGCTGTTTGGTATTTTTGTAGACAACGGGGTATTGAGGAAAGATGAATTTGAACAGGTTTTAAAAACCTATAATGAAGTTGGTCTGAATGTTAAGGGCTTAAATGCCCGGGAGCACTTTTATACAAAACTTGCAGGAAAGACCAATCCCGAGGAGAAGAGAAAGATCATTGGCAAAACTTTTATTGAAATATTTGACGAAGAAGCGCATAAAATTGAAGGCATAGGTTTGCTGGGGCAGGGCACCATTTATCCCGATGTGATTGAAAGCGTATCCGTGCATGGGCCTTCTGTTACCATTAAATCGCACCATAATGTAGGCGGCTTACCCGACAAAATGCATCTTGAACTGGTAGAACCCCTGCGTTTTTTGTTTAAGGATGAAGTAAGAAAGGTTGGCATCGAATTGGGACTGCCGTTGTCTATGATCTCCCGTCATCCTTTCCCGGGCCCGGGCTTAGCCATACGTATACTGGGAGAAATAACAGAGGAAAAAGTGCGGCTGCTGCAGGAAGCAGACGCTTTATATGTTAAAGCTTTGCAATCTTTTGGTTTGTATGATAAGGTATGGCAGGCAGGCGCTATTTTGCTCCCCGTGAAAAGCGTTGGAGTAATGGGCGATGAAAGAACTTATGAATATACGATTGCATTAAGGGCCGTTACTTCGGTAGATGGCATGACAGCAGACTGGGCACATCTGCCTTACGAGTTCCTTGCTCATATCTCTAATGAAATCATTAACAATGTAAGGGGTATCAACCGCGTAGTGTATGATATCAGCAGCAAACCGCCTGCAACTATAGAGTGGGAATGATACGTCTTATGGTAAAGTTGAAAGTATGACTAAAGCCGGATTTCTTTTTTTTACAACCTTGCTGTTCATTACACATACCGGTTTTACCCAGGACAGTTCAGCAAAAACAACCCGTATAGCATTTTTTGCACCACTGTATCTCGATTCGGCTTTTGATGCATCCGGGAATTACAGGCTCGGCAAAACTGTTCCGCGCTATATAAATGCAGGTTTGGACTTTTATCAGGGAGCAGCTTTAGCAATAGATTCATTGGATAAAGAAGGCCTGGAGTTTGACCTTCAGGTATATGATACAAAGAACAAGACTTCCATTTATGAGCTTGCAGATAATGGTGCATTTAATGATGTTGACCTTATTATCGGCACCGTTAGTGGCAGTGAATATTTAGACCTTGCCACTATTGCAAGAGAAAAACAGATCCCTTTTGTTTCGGCAACTTATCCCAACGATGGCGGAATCAGCGGAAACCCCTTTGTAATTATCGTGAATTCAAAACTGAATACGCATTTACAGGCTATCTATAACTATGTTCTGCGCAACCTCGGCACCAATAATATTGTTATGTTCCGCAGGCAAAATGCGGCAGATGACAGGATAACAGAAGTATTTAAATCGCTCAATGCATCTTCATCCGGGCAGGTGCTGAACATTAAAACCAATACATTAAATGCCGCTTTTACCCCCCAGAGTATAGCGGCTTCATTAGATAAGGCAAGAGAGAACGTTATCATTTGCGGCAGCCTCGACGAGAGCTTCAGCAAAAAGCTGATCGCTGCGGTTGGAACACTTGCCTCAACCTATAAAATTACACTGGTAGGGATGCCTACATGGGAAGATTACCGCGAACTGGAAGCCGCTGAGCTCAGAACATTACCTGTCATTTACTCATCCACATTTTTTAACCCCGGTGAGGAACATGCATGGAGCACATATTTTTCGCAGCAATACGCTGTGCGTACTTACTCTGCTCCATCAGAAATGGCTTTCCGGGGGTATGAAGTAATGTACCTGTTTGCTCACCTGGCTACCCAATTCAATGACGCATTGCTGCAACATCTTTCGGATAAAAACCATCACGTACTTACCGATTTTGATTTCAGACCGATCCATTGGAGTAAGAATGGCACAACGCCGGATTATTATGAAAACAAGCGCGTTTATATCTTACAGCAGCTCACCGATACACTATCGAAACTAAATTGAATGACCGTCTGGTGCCTATACCTGCAAATGGAATGATCGCCAGGCCATACTCCTTTTTATATGATGAGATTTGTTCTGCCGGCTCTTTTCTTATTTCTTTCCGGTCATACGCTTTGCCCGCAATCCCGGCCGGAATGGGAAGCTGTTTTTAAAAGCATTGACGCAGAAGTGCAACAACATTCAGCAGCTTACGGCAATTTGCAGAAAGCTACAGAAAATATCGGCCACCGGCTAACGGGTTCTGCCCAGGGTGCTAAAGCGGAAACCTATGCCTTCGAACTTTTAAGATCTTATGGATTGCAGGTGCGGTATGCTCCTTTTGAAGCGGAAAGCTGGAGCCGGGGATCGCTTTCTGTTCTGATCAATAATAAAAAGTACGAAGCGGTTTCACTGGCACATTCACCGGTAAAGGCAAATGTTTCAGGCCGCATTGCCGATATGGGTAATGGGTTGGAACAGGACTATCTTAATAACCCCGGTGCTGCAAAAGGCAAAATTGTACTGGCTTCATTGGGTATATTACCGGGATCACCGGCCGGCATACGCAATTTGCACCGGTCAGAAAAAACAGCGCTGGCCATCCGCTTTGGTGCAAAAGCCATCATACTTTTTAACGCTGCCCCGGGCGATATTTTACTTACCGGCACGGCTTCTGTAACGGGCAAACTGATCAGTATCCCGGCAATATGCATAGGCAATGAAGATGGCATGCATTTAAAAAAGCAATTGAAAACAGCGCCTGCCGCCGCCGGCATTGTCATGACCAATTTTTCGGGTAAAATAAGGGCACGAAATATCATTGCAAGCCTTCCGGGAAAAACAGTCCCCGGCGAAAAAGTTGTGATCGGTGGGCATCTGGATAGCTGGGATCTTGCAACAGGCGCTATTGATAATGGCATCGGCTCTTTCTCGGTAATGGATATTGCCCGCACTTTTAAAGCATTGAACCTGCAGCCACAACGTACGGTGGAATTTGTTTTGTTCATGGGAGAAGAACAGGGATTGCTGGGCTCAAAAGCGTATGTAAAAAAAGCATTACAGGATGGAACAATAGCAAACATAAAATATATGCTTAACCTTGATATGTCGAATGATCCAAAGGGATATTCAGCTACCACCGATGAAGACAAAGCGCTTTTTCAGTCCATTGGCAGCATTGCCAATAGCATTGATACCTCTTTTTCAAATACATTCCGTTCAGGATTCGGCCTGCACAGCGACCACCAGCCTTTTATGCTGCAGGGTATTCCTACGGGAAGTGTAGCGGGAAGCCTGAGCCGGGAAGCGCTGAACTGCTATCACGCAGACTGCGACGTGTTTAGCCTGGTGAATGAGCAGGAACTGAAGAATACCATACGGTTCAGCGCCATGCTGCTGTACGGGCTGGCCGATGCGCCTGAGCTGCAATCCAGGCGCCTGAATGATGACGAACTAAAAGCTGCTTTACTGCGAAGCAACCTTAAGGAGCCGTTAAAAATTTCAGGAGAATGGAGATGGAAGGATTGACAGGATAAAGAAAGCGGCAAGCAATTCTTTCTTACCTCTCCGCTTCCTTTCTTATTCTTTGCTATTGTATATTGTCGTACCTGAATATCGGATCAACCCTGCTGCCGGCCTTTAATTCCATTACAGGATTCAGCAGACCATCTTTCAAGCCGTATACCCAGCCATGAAGATCAGGGGCATCCTGCTCTTTCCACGCGTTTTGAATGATGGTTGTTTCCGACAGCCTCACCACCTGTTCCATCACGTTTAATTCGGACAGCCTGTTGCTTCTCGCATCTATGTCTGCAATGGCATCGAGTTCTTCCCTGTTGTGACGATATACATCCTTAAGGCCACGGAGCCACATATTCAATAATGCTTTATAATCGTTATTGGTAATGGATGCTTTTACCCCGCCGCAGCCATAGTGACCGCAAACCACTATATGTTTTACCCTTAAAAAATTCACTGCGTAATCCAGCACGCTCAGCAGGTTTATATCGGTATGGATAACCATATTAGCAATGTTGCGGTGTACAAATATCTCGCCGGGCTGGGTACCGGTAATTTCATTGGCAGGAACACGGCTGTCGCTGCAGCCAATCCATAAAAATTCCGGGGCTTGAACCTCCGACAATCTTTTAAAATAATCGGGATCCATTGCTATTTTTTCGCTTGCCCAGGCTTTATTTTCCAGTAATAATTTTTCGTTCGGTTTCATTGTAGTGTTTTTAAATAAATAACAGGGAGAATTGTCTTAATAATGCAGTTTGAAAGATAGGCCACCAAGACTCCAAGCCACAAAATTCTGATCTTCAGGTTTTATTTTCTTCGCGTCTGTTGTGGTAAAATATTATTTTTTGATCAGCCTCACGATACCATTTCTGATTTTTGATGCGGCACCCCGTTGGTTGCTTCTATATCAAATCCGTGGTCGTTGGTATGACTTGTTTTGAATTGTACCTGTACGTTTTTTTTATGCGCTTCCCGTGTAAACGTGTCTATCATTTCAACGATATCCCTGTCAATGAAATCGGCGCGGGTTGCATCAATCAATACGCTTGCATTTTCGGGAACAGCATCCAGCTTGCTTTTGATCCCTCTTTTATTGAGAATAGAAACATCTTTTCTTAAGCGGATGAGATAATTGTTGTTATCATTTACAATAAATACTGCTGTCCGGAAATTGCTTCGTGCAGAAAAAAACAATCCTATGGCTAATCCTGCCAGTACGCCTACCAGCAGGTCGGTAAATAAAATAATAACGATCGTGGCAACAAATGGCAGAAACTGATCCCAACCTTTGCGGTAAAAACCCTTGAAAAGAGAGGGTTTGGCCAATTTAAACCCGGTATAGATCAGTATGGCAGCAAGTGCCGCTAACGGAATAATACCCAGCACAGTTGGTATGAATGCAACACTGAGCAGGATAAAAAAGCCATGATAAATGGTTGACATCTTTGTTTTGGCTCCCGCATTAACATTGGCCGATGAGCGTACAATTACACTGGTGAGGGGCAACCCGCCTATCAGCCCCGAAACGATATTGCCCACACCCTGGGCTTTTAGCTCCCTGTTGGTAGGCGTTATTCTTTTCTGCGGATCAAGATTGTCCACAGCTTCAATGCCAAGCAATGTTTCAAGGCTGGCCACCAGCGCCAGCGTAACGGCCGTGATCCAGATCTGTTTATTGATGATGCTTCCCCAGTCGGGAAAAGTAAAAAAAGAGAAAAACTCTGCTGCGGAAGAAGCTGCCGGAATGGTAACCAGGTGTTCCCGCCGGAGCGCAAAGCTTCCGTTTTGCCATTGCACAAACGCATTGATCCCCACACCCAGCAATACAACCAGCAGCGGAGCCGGAACCAGCTTTGTCCACCCTCCTTTTCTTTCTACCAGGCTGCCCCAGAGAAATTGAAAAGCAAGGCATACCACGCCAATCAACAGCGCTACGGGAGTTACGGCACTTAGGGCATGGCGAATGCCTTTAAACGTATTTTCTCCATTCTGTTGCAGAAAGGCCTGATCGCCTTCGAAATTATTATCGTACCCGATAAGATGGGGTATTTGCTTCAGGATTAAAATGATGCCTATCGCAGCCAGCATACCCTTGATCACACTTTTGGGAATATAGTCGCCTATAATGCCCGCTTTAACAAATCCAAGTACCAATTGAAATACGCCACAAAGTACTACAGCCAGCAGGAATACTTCAAAAGATGGAAGCATAACAATAGCGCCGGCCACAATAGCGGTAAGTCCTGCGGCAGGTCCGCTAACGCTTAATTGCGACCCGCTCAGGGCGCCTATAATGATACCGCCAACAATACCTGAAATAATACCGCTGAAAAGAGGGGCATTGGACCCTAAAGCTATACCCAGGCAAAGTGGCAGAGCCACCAAAAATACTACTACGGAAGCACCCAGATCAGAAGGGAAGCTCCCGACATATGTTGAAATACGATTTTTCATATACTGTAACAATTAAATAACAGGAAAATCATGCTCATGATATTTCCAATATTTTTTTAAAATATACGGATCGCAAGCCGGCGTCAGGAAATGTTGGCCTTCCGTTATGAAAAAACGGAAAAGAACAAAATATCCCTGGTCCTTGATGACATGCATCATCAAAAATGCAGGCACTTAAAAGCAAGCGGCCCGATAATGTAACTGGAATAATAAGAAGTTAAACTTCCGGAGGAGGGGAGATCAGTTCTCCGTAATAGGCAATGTAAATATGAGAACCGGCGTGGCTGCCATGTTCAAGTCCGGGTTCCACAGGCATGGAAAGCGTTAAAGATTCATGCAAATATTCTGAAAAAGTATTTGTGCTGCACTTTTCCTCGTTGAGACCAGAAAACGGGTTTGTGTTTTCTTCCATTGCCTGAGCAGAAGTACGGGAACTTTTATCGTTTAACTGCTGCTGAATATCTGCAATAAGAGAAGCACTCACGGTAAGCCATAACAGCGCAAAGATCATAAAGACCGCAGATACATAGTGTTTAAACTTATATGTTCTATTGGGTGTCATGGAGCGCCGAAGATACAAAATGTACAATTAGATAGCAATATCAAAACGTTAAGGAAACAAATTTAATATCTCATCGAGGTTGATTTATATTTAAAGCGATGCTTTCTCATTTTATAAAATGATTGAACCCGTTCCGGCCGGAGGTGTTCGGAAAATCAGCTTTTTCATGTAGGTTTGCCGCTCAAACTGTTGATAGTGAAATTCAGATCTGTTATTTTTCTCACACTGGCCATTCTTGTTATTGATCAGGGTTTTAAAATTTGGATAAAAACCAATTTTTACCTCGGAGAAGAAAAACTGCTTATAGGCTCATGGTTCCGGCTTCATTTTATAGAAAACGAGGGTATGGCGTACGGCTGGAAGCTGGGGGGAGAATGGGGCAAGATCATTCTCACTTTGTTCAGACTTTTTGCCGTAGTATTCGGTACATACTATATCCGGCACATTATTAAAGAAGGCTATCACAGGGGATTTATCGTCTGCGCTACTTTAATATATGCAGGAGCTATCGGAAATCTTATAGACAGCATGTTTTATGGGCTGATATTTGAAAACAGCGGCGATATTTTCAATCCGTACGTATCTGCTATATTCCCCGCGGAAGGTTATGCAGGCTTTTTACACGGCCGTGTGGTTGATATGCTGTATTTTCCCATCATCACCAATGCTCATTTCCCAGGCTGGGTCCCATTCTGGGGCGGAGAAGAGTTTGAATTCTTCAGGCCGGTTTTTAATATTGCAGATGCATCTATCTCCATTGGTGTTATAACCATACTGCTATTCCAAAAACGCTTTTTTGAACGTAAAAAGAAAGAATCACACCCAACGGTAGAGACCAATACTGCCGTAAATGATGAAGTGCAGGTGTCATAATGCCTGCGCTGCGTCAATTATGAAACAAATACCAGGATCATTATTTACTGTTTCAATAGTGTGTATTCTTTTCTTTTCCTGCACAAAAGAATACAGCCGTGAAATGAGTGTGCCCGGCTCCCCCCCGCTGGGCAATGAATGTGTTATAACAACTGTAACGCCCTATGACTCTGCTTCAGGAAAGGGTTATGGATCATTTCATGTTACACCCGGAACCAATAATCTTGCAGGAAAGATAGAATGGTATGACAGCACTTCCGGAACTGTCAACTTTCGTGCATACCTTACCTATGTTGGTGATACCATAAGGGTAAACGAGAATGAGTTCTTTCTTCTTGATGCTTCCGGCCGTGTCAAAGAATTCAATACTTATGAAAATCCTGCCGACATAAGCTCTGAGCGTTACCGGTATACCTATGCTTATGATGCGGCCGGACACCTTTACAGTAAAAACTGGTTTGTGATGTCGTTCAACGCCGATGTTCCGTTTTTTGTTTATAAATACGAATGGGTAAATGAAAATCTAGTCGAAGTAGAAGTTAATGAAGCCTCGGGTGATAAAAGAATAGCTCTGAGGTCTGAGCTTAAATACAACGATACCAAGACAGTTAAAAATTTTTTATACTATTTTCCCGATGCAGATGAACTGGCTCCTTATATATTTTCAATTAATGTAGGGAAAAAGCCAAAAAATCTGCTGGAGAATATTGGAGTTAGCATTTATGATGCAGACGGTAACGAAATACTTACATACAAAACAACATACACCAATTATAAATTCTCCTCCGACGATTATGTTACGGAGGTATATGCGTCGGGTGATGTAATAGACGGGTTGCCGCTGGTTAGCGGGTTAACCAAATTCGAATATGAATGTAAATGACCGGGTTGTTGGATTCATCTTTCCCTGAAACAAAAAACCCTCCTGCAAAAGAGGGTTTTTTGTTTACAAAGTTGCTGAGAGGTTGTGAAATCAATCAACAGGCTTTGTTTGGGGTATGGATTAAGCGGCCATGTAATTAACACAGCCATAGGGTACAGGTAAAGGGCAGGCTTTGTAATATCCTGCAAGTAACGGGTCAGGGAATAAGAATATAAATGTATTCGCGATCAGCATATCTGAGATAGTAGTAAAACGGGACACGGTTCAAAATATTTTTTCTAATTTTTGCATTTATTTTTCATTTTGACCGCAAAAAAAATACAGGCAGATTAAACGCTTCATTTTGATAATCTTGCATTGTTTTTTGGGAACAATTGAAGCTCCTTACCAAATGATAATTTAAGTTTTCCCGCATCACCGCAGGGTGTGCATCTCTAATTGCCGCGCCGTTTTGCTTCATGTGCGTGCAATTTTACATTTATTATTTACGGCATATAAATACTATTCTTATATAAAGTCCGTTTAAAGGGTACTAACCGTGTTAAAATATTAATTCAGTCTTTTTCTCATGTTGTAGTTGGTTTAAAGCAAAAGGCATCTCCCGGTGAGATGCCTTCTTGCTGCAGGGGAAAAGCGATCAGATGAGTAACGAAACGTTTAATGCTCTTCATTGCACAGAGCCTGACAGCCCCTTCGAATTTCGGTTTCTCTCTTCGGATTTGAATCCACCGCCGTGAACAGATTCTTTGGATTCCTGGTCCTTTGCATTTGTATACTCCGTTACACTGCATGAATGCAATAAGTAACCACACCCCATATTGAAAAATCGGCAGCAGACAGATCTATGTCTATGGGCGACAGCTTGCCCGTTTCCGGTATCAGCCTCGTTTTATTGAATGTTTTCTCCAGCCTGCGGATCAGCATTTCTCCATTGAGTATGGCAATCACTATTTTACCGTTAACGGCTTTTACCGACCGGTCAACAATTACAATATCACCGCTGAAAATGCCCGCATCAATCATGGCATCCCCGCTTACCTTCATTAAAAAAGTTGCGGGCTTATTGCGGATCAGTTGTTCGTTCAGGTCAATGCCTCTTTCCACATAATCATCCGCGGCAGCGCCAAAACCTGTGGCATTGGCATGATCCACATTCCATTGTGTAAAGCGTTTTGAGCCATTATAAGCGGTATTGAACATTATTTCGCCATCCATATATCATTTTTTGAAATTACTAATATTTTTAGTAAATTTATACTAAATATCTGATCATTCAAAATGGTTTTTATGGAAAATAATATTCAAATGCTACCCGGCTACCGCATCAATGAATACCTGCTGGTATTGAGCCCTCCGGAGGAATTGTGGAACAGGATCGTAAAAATAAAAGAAGAATTCGCTGAAATATACCAGAGTGCGCATGCGAGGTGGGGCAAGCCTCACATTACGCTGGCAACCTTCGTACAATACGAAATGATGGAAGCCCGGATCGTGAACCGGCTCAAAGCGGTAGGCATGGGGCAATACCCGTTTAAGGCAGAACTGCGTGACTATAGCAGTTTTCCTTCGCACACCATATACATTAATGTGGTAACAAAAGTACCGGTGCAAAACCTTATTAAACAGGTACGCAGCGAAACCCAGCGGCTGATGAAATTGAATGAGGAGAACAAGCCGCATTTTATCATGGAACCCCATGTAACGGTTGCCCGCAAGCTGCAGCCCTGGCAATATGAAAAAGCATGGCTGGCATACAGCAACAAACATTTTACAGGTCGCTTTATTGCGGATGGCATGCTGCTGCTGAAGCGGCCACAAAATGAAAAGGCCTACCAGATCGTACAACGGTTCGCATTCCAGAATTTACCGGTAGCTACGATACAGGGAGAACTATTTATCTGATACATCAAACCACGGAGACACGATGGCACATAGCAGCACAGTAACCAATCACAAACCTCTTACAGAACGGGAGAGGCAAATGGCATCACAAATTCTAAATATTGCTTTTACAATACATAAAGCTCTTGGACCGGGCCTATTGGAAAGCGCATACGAAAAATGCTTTTGCTATGAATCGGAAAAGAGAAAAATTCCATACCTAAAACAGCAATACATTGACATTGTATATGATGGATTGATTATTAGTGAGGGGTTAAGAATTGATATCCTTGCAGATGATCTTGTCATTATAGAATTAAAAGCGCAGGATAACGATCACCCGGTATGGGATGCACAAATATTAAGTTACTTAAAGCTTACTGGCAAACGGTCAGGTTACATTTTCAACTTCCACGTTCCGTTAATGAAAGATGGGATAAAGCGAATGATTTTGTAAACACATCATGGATTACTCAGCTAACTTATACACTGTGCATCTTTGTGCCTATGTGTCTTTGTGGTTCACAAAACATTTCTTATGTCAGAAAAACTCAAGCAGGATCATTATAAAGTTTCCGCTAAAGAAAAAGAGGAAGCAGAGCAATATTTACAGGGCCGGGGCGCCCAGATCAATACCAAAAACCGGTTTCTGAAGGACGAAATAACAAGGGAACATGCGGAAGCCATTGACGACTGGTCGGAAGACAACACGCCCACACAATACCTGGAGCAGCTTTCAAAAACCATTGTAAATAAAGTAGATAGCCCGGATGTGGGCATGGCTTACAGCATGAATGCTTATGCAGGCTGTGAGCATGGTTGCATTTACTGCTATGCCCGCAATGTACATGAATACTGGGGCTATAGCGCAGGACTGGATTTTGAGCGAAAGATCATCGTAAAAAAAAATGCGCCTCAATTGCTGCGCAAACAGCTTA
This sequence comes from Agriterribacter sp., assembly GCF_035444585.1. Lineage (GTDB taxonomy): Bacteria > Bacteroidota > Bacteroidia > Chitinophagales > Chitinophagaceae > Agriterribacter. Next base: position 5,192 of record NZ_DAOMOZ010000064.1, on the reverse strand, counting down.
TGCACCCCAAATGGGAAGTAATGCCCATTATGCTGAGCGGCAATACCGATTGTTACCAGCCCGCCGAACAAAAATACCGGTTAACGAGGGGATTGCTTGAAGTATGCAATGAATTCAACCAGCCGGTAGGAATTCTTACCAAAAACGCATGGATCATTAAAGACAAAGATGTATTGCAGGAGCTGGCCAAAAAGCGACTGGTATCGGCAATGGTTTCCATTACTTCTTTTAACGAAGATCTGCGCAGGGTAATGGAACCCCGTACCACTACTGCCAAACAAAGGCTGAAAGTAATTGAAGAATTAAGCAATGCCGGCATTCGCATGGGAGTGATGATGGGACCTATGATACCAGGGCTCAATGACCACGAAATGCAGCGCATTATGAAAGCCGCAGCAGATGTGGGAGCCGTATTCACCGCCTATACTTTCATCCGGTTAAACGGCGCCATTAAATTCCTGTTTCACGACTGGCTCTATAAAAACTTCCCCGACAGGGCAGATAAAGTATGGCATTTGATCGAACAAAGCCACGACGGCAAAGTAAACGATACCCGCTGGGGACTGCGTATGCGGGGAGAAGGCGCCATAGCGGATCTCATAACACAACAGTATAAAAAGTACGGCAAAATGTACGGCATGAATGAAGATCATTTTGAATTGGATACCACCATCTTCAGGAGACCGGGACAACAGGGAAGGTTGTTTTAGATATCCCTATTTCAATGGTTAAACATAACATTCATAATTGCGTAGCTTTGTAGTAAAACAAATCTTTGAAAGTCCCGTTTTTATAGACTAAACCGCAGATGGCCACATAATGAATAATGATCCTACGATAGAAAAACTCTTAGCTGAATATCAATCAACGTTAGAGCAATATAATAAACGGGTAACATCCACATTCTCTAAAGAAAATCTTTTTGAATACAATGAAATCCTTCTTTCTGCTCATTCATGCGCTATAGAAGGCAACAGCTTTTCCGTCAACGACACAAAGGAACTCAAAGAACATGGATTTAATCTGAAGCTTCATAATAAATCCATGCTTGAAGCTTATGAGATCTTAGACCACTTTAAAGCTTTCGAATACCTTTTTGCTAACATAGAATTACCTCTGACGGAGCAATTGCTGATAGATACGCATAAGCTGCTTACCAATAATACTATCCAATATACCAAAGGTTATGCGCCGGGAGAATACACCAGATCAAGAATGGCAGCAGGCGACACCATATTTCCGGATCATGAAACCAGCATCGCCAGTGTGCCGGCGTTAATGGAGCAGACGCAAGCAGCAATAGACAAAAAAACAGCTCACCCAATTGAAATAGCTGCTAAATTCCATAAATACTTTATTTATCTCCATCCATTTCCTGATGGCAACGGCAGGCTTGGACGGCTCATGTCAAACTTTATCCTGGCTAAAGCCGGTCACCCGCTTATCATCATTGAAGCAAAACAAAAAGAAGAATATATTAATACGCTCAAATTTTCACATAAGCACAATGATTTAAGTGTGATATCATCTTTTTTTATTCAGACCTCTATCAACAGAATGAAACAGGAAATGCACCAGGCTTCGCAAAATCCTGTGCAAAATGATACGCAAGAGGCTACCAATAACAAATCACGGGGGATGAAGTTTATTTTTTGATTGTTGTTTCCCGGATCATGAAGAATGAACCAATAAAAAGAAAACAGGAAGAGTGCTTAACGGAAGAACATATGATGAAATGCCTGCCGTTGAACAATTAGAAGAAATGCATTATCTGTAAGACCGGATCAATATTTACGACAGCCTACTTCACTATTTCCCATTCCGCCTTTTCATTCGGCCTTTGCAATTTTTGCAGTATGCTGAGCTCGCTTTCCACATTATTGATATCTACCGCGGTAATGCCAATGTATAATTCATTGCCGGAAGAAAGAGGTTGTGGCAACAACGATAATGCCAGCACGCAATCTGCTGAATCTGTAGTGGATGGAATGACCTGTAATGGCGCTTTACCGGAGATACCGGTGTTTTCTAAAGAGGAAAAAACATATAAAGCAAATTGCCGGAGTCTTTTGTCCGTGTCAATATATGTGGCACTGATATTTACCTGCTGCTCAGTTCCTTTTCCCTCGCTGCTGAAGGCATTGATTACCGGGGGCTTGGGAGCGATGCTGTCTATCCATGGCATGGGAGGGATCAGGGCAGGGTATTTATAATAATGTTGCTGAAGGCTGTCGTTCCAGCCATTGGGATTTTTCAAAAAAGATTTGCTGCTGAAATAAACCTGCCCCTGTATGGTATTGTATGATCTCGCGTCCCGGATTTGCAGGGGAATGATATTCCTGTCGCGCCACCGGGCATTGCTGCCTGCTTTATAAATGCCCAGCCCTATATAGCAGTGTTTGCCGTAGCTGTGGCGGCTCCACCAGTCAACCAGCACTTCATAGGGTGCGGCCCGGTGCCCGTGTTCCCAGTATAACTGTGGCGCCACGTAATCAATATATCCTTCCTTCAGCCATAATAATATATCTGCATACAGGTCGTCATAATTGGTTTGCCCGGCTTTGGTATCGCTTCCCAGGCTATCCCTGTCTTTGTTGCGCCATACCCCAAAAGGACTGATGCCAAATTTGCAATGCGGATTCTCCTGCCTTATGCCCCGATGCAGCTTAACGATAATAGAATCTACATTACTCCTTCGCCAGTCACCCCGATCCATTCCCGAACCATACAGGGCATATGTTTTATCATCCGGAAATTGCTGCCCGGCTATCCTGTAGGGGTAAAAATAATCGTCAAAGTGAAGGGCATCCACATCATAACGGCTAACAATATCGCGGATCACATGCACTACAAATTCCTGCGCTTCTTTATTACCGGGGTCAAAATATCGTTTTCCTCCGTAAGCCACAAACCATTCGGGGTGCACTTTGGTAATATGGGTGGGTGAAATGGAAGATTTGCCGATCTGTAATTCCGCCCTGTAGGGGTTACACCAGGCATGGAATTCCAGTCCTCTTTTGTGGGCTTCTTCAATCATAAACTGAAGCGGATCGTAATAGGGTACGGGCGGGCGGCCCTGCTTACCCGTAAGCCACTGGCTCCAGGGTTCATATGGCGACGGATAGAAAGCATCTGTTGCGGGACGGATCTGCACAATTACGGCATTCATGCCATTCTGAACATGCATATCCAGCAGTTTCTTATACTCCGCTTTCTGGCTGTCCGAATTATAATTTCCTTTTGATGGCCAATCAATATTGTCTACCGTGGCAATCCAGGCGGCACGAAACTCATATTTAGGTTGTGCAACGCAAAAAATAAAAGGATAAACGGCGGCCCAGAGAATAAGCAGAACTTTCATGCAGCAATAATAAAGGAATAAATGAAGTGGTGAAAGTCTATTTTAAATTCATGAAGATATATCAATCCGGCTTTCTGATCTTATCCAACAGGTGGTTCAGCATTTTTACTTCCTGCCCGGAGAGTGCCTGTAAAAGGGAATCCATTTCCTCATTTTTCCGGTCCAAACGTTCAAGCATAGCAGCGCCCTTCGGAGTAATAGCAATGTCTACCAGGCGTTTATCGGTAAGAGAGGGTTTTTTGGTTGCCAGTTCTTTTAAAACCAGCCGGTCTACAATACGGCTGGTATCGCTCATTTTATCCAGCATCCTTTCCCTGATCTGGAGCGTAGAAATGGGTTTTGGATAAGAACCCCTGAGTATGCGAAGAATATTGAACTGCTGGGGTGTGATGTTTTCCTGATCAAAAAAATTCTTCTGCCGCTCCATGATCCAGTTGCTGGTATAAATTATATTAATAATACCCTTTTGGTGCTCATTGCGAAACGAAGGTTGGCGGATATCGTCTTCCAGGGACATGCTGATGGTTTTGCTGCAAAAATATATTTTAAATCATTCTTAACAGTTTAAAAAGCATTGATTGTTCGGATTAAGCATCATACATGTATAGTTGGTATTGTTTTGTAAATTCGTTTAAACCGAAAATTACAGATCATGCATATAAAACCTCTTTTTACCTTATTATTAGCACCCATGATCTTTTGCCAGTGTAGTTTTTCACAACCACCTCAAAAAAAATCATCAGCACATATGGATAATACAAATAAAAAAAATAACGTGTACTCCCGCTCCGACAAGTCGAAGGTTACGTTAAGTGATGAAGAGTGGAAAAAAGTTTTGCCCGAAGACGTTTATTATATAGCAAGGCAAAAGGGCACGGAAAGGCCATGGAGCAGTAAGTACGAAAAATTCAGCGATATCGGGACTTACTATTGTGCAGCCTGCGGCAATCCCTTGTTCAGAAGCGATACCAAATTTGAAAGCGGGTGCGGGTGGCCCAGCTTCTACGAGCCCATTACCAAAGGCAGTATCATTTATGCCCCCGACCATACAGCAGGTATGGAAAGGACCGAAGTAATGTGCGGCCGTTGTAAGGGGCACCTGGGACATGTATTTGAAGATGGACCACCGCCTACCGGCTTGCGGTACTGCATTAACGGCGTGGTGCTTGATTTTGAAAAAGCAGCGGCGGCCGATAAAAAATTTAAAGAAGAAAATAAAAAAGGCTGATCCATTGCTGCCGGGTGCTAAAATGATGAGCAGGGCTGCAGTTCCCGGTTATGGTACATTAGTCTTTACAAAATCATGCGCATATGCTTTGATCAGGTCCCTTACCTCTCTGAACTGCTGCATGATCTCTTCTTCAGTACCTTTTGCCTTTACAGGATCCGGGAAATTATGATGAAGCTGCTGCGCGGTTGAAGAAAAAACCGGGCAGCGTTCCCTGGCATTGTCGCAAACCGTAATGATATAATCAAAACCAATATTCCCGTATTCCTCCATATTATTGGAAGTATGCTTTGAAATATCTATACCATCTTCCTTCATGATAGCTATTGCACGGGGTTTACGCCATGCACCTCTACCTCTGCGCTGTATACTTCCGCCCTGTTACCTGCAAAATGCTTCAGGTATCCTTCCGCTACCTGGCTGCGGCAACTGTTGCCTGTACAGAGTACTAAAATTTTCTTCATTTCTTAAACTTTAATGTTACCGGCAGCATTCCGAAACCACAGCAGGCGTCATTTGCTTCTGCAGGCTTATCAGCATATACGGTAATTAATTTTAAAAAATCAAAAGTTTTCCCGGAATATTCTTTTTTTTGTACTCCTT
>NZ_DAOMOZ010000063.1:0-21562 GCF_035444585.1 Agriterribacter sp. | reverse complement strand
CCGAACAAAGCTCTGCTGCTTGTCATGCTGACGCAGGAAGCATCTGCATTGACCGCAGCGGAGTCAGCCCCTTCCTCGTCACGGTGGCGGTGGGTTGCTGGTTGGGCCATACTGCAGATGTTCTACATTGCTAGACTGAGATGCTGTCCTCTGTTTCATAATCAATACCTTTAGCACTTGTAATGCAAACCAGGGAAATGGAACAGATCCGGAAATACTTTGAAAGCATAACTGCTCTTACAGACAGCGACTGGTTGTTTTTTTCTTCCAGGCTTACCCGGCAGGAATTTCCCAAACGCCATTTGCTTTTGAAAGCAGGCCAAACAGAAAACTATCTTTCCTTTATAGAAAAAGGGATCGTTCGTTTCTATATACCCAAAGAAGAAAATGATCTGACTTTTTATTTTGCTTTTGCCAACGAATTTGTAAGCGGCTATGATTCTTTTCTTACACAAACGCCCCCTGTTTATCATATTGAAACGCTTACAACCGCTATGCTTTGGCGTATGTCGTACAACGACCTGCAGGAAGTTTACCGGCAAACGGAAATTGGTAATTTTATTGGAAGATATGCAGGCGAGCGTCTGTATCTTGACATCCTTAAAAGAGAGCTCTCACTGTTAAGCGATACGGCGGAACAACGGTATTTAAAATTATTTACGGAACAACCCCGCTTAATTCAGCAGATCCCGTTAAAATACGTAGCCTCTTACATTGGTATTACCCCGCAGGCCTTAAGCAGGATCCGCAAACGGATTTATTAACCCGGGTTCATTGTTTCATGAGGCCGGGTTACAGAGCTTTGCAGAAAAAAGGTATGGAAATCGAAATTACTTTGCTCACGGTATCGGTACTGTCGTTTTTTATTATAAAGCTCGTCCGGAAGGAATATAAATTTGCTTTGTCGGCCAGGATCGGCATGTCGGTAATGCTCGTGCTTACAGCCATAGGCCATTTTATGTTTACCAAAGGGATGACAATGATGATGCCTGCATTTATTCCTTTCAAAACGGAACTCGTTTATTTTACCGGGTTTATAGAAATAGCGGCCGCAATCGGGTTGCAATTGCCAAAGTTCAAAGTATTGACCGGCTGGCTGCTCATCGTTTTTTTTATGCTCATACTCCCTGTGAACATCTATGCAGCCATACATCATGTAAATATGGAAACGGCAACCTTTAACGGAGAAGGCTTACACTATTTGTGGTACAGGGTGCCGCTGCAGCTTTTTTTTATTGGATGGATATACCTTTCCTCCATAGCTGCGAAGGAAGCGAAACCTGTTCATTTTTAAGGATAACCAGCCATATGCGTATAGAAAAAATATCTGACAAGGACAGCATACCCTATCATTTGCTGCTACTGGCAGACGAAACCACCGATGCCATTGATAAGTATATTCATGATTCCGGTATATATACGATAAAAGCAAATGGTGGTGAATCCATAGGCGTGTATGTACTCCGGCAGGTAAATAAGGATACTGCCGAAATTAAAAACATAGCTGTAGCTGAAGCCTTTCAGAACAGGGGCATTGGCAGGTTGCTTATTGATGATGCCATAGCCAGGGCAAGAGAAGCCGGGTACAGAGAAATTATCGTGGGTACAGCCGATACCGGTACAAGGCAGCTGCGCTTTTATGAAAAAAACGGGTTTGAAGTTTTTGATATAAAGAAAGATTTTTTTATAAGCAATTACCCACAACCCATTTATGAGCATGGTATACAACTAAAAGATATGATTATGCTGCGTAAACAAATATAAAAGTTGAAAAAAATGTAGCTTTTCCTTCCTGTCTGATACTTATTAGTATAAATGAAAGCGGGGATGTTATAATTATGTGCTGAAGCAGCATGACCTGTTGCAGGATTTTTATAAATTTAAAAAGCGGTACGAACTCATTCTTATACCGCTCAGCAGCGCGATCGGCATTTTTCTCCTGTTCAGGCTGTTTGTGCCCGGGGGCTGCGCAATACATGAAAGCCGCAACAGGGATTTTTATTGTTGCAATTGTGTCGTGCTTTGCAACGATCTATATGGAAAATAAAGAAAGTTTTGAACCGCCGCTTCGCCAGCTCCGGGAAGTTCTTAAAGAGTTCAAAAGAGATGCTTAGCCAGATAAAATCATTACCATTTACAGGCTACGGATTTGTAAACCATCAGATTACTCAATAAACCGGGCAAATACTAAAAAATATTGCAGGTTACGCAACAATCATCTATTTTTCGGGGTTGGAAGTCCTTGGAAGTCCTGTGAATTATTCCTTTCAGACTTAATACAGCAGTAATTTGATAACGATCAGTAATACCCGAAGCGTGTGTGTTGTGATGGGCTTTTTGTTCCTTTTCGTTACAGCGAAAGCACAATTACCGGAATACCATCTTCAGATCTTCGATTATCCGAGCGGTATCCGTCCCGATGCCATAACAGCTATGGATAAGGATCAAAAGGGCATGCTTTGGATCTTATACCGGTCGCAGGTGCAAAGCTTTGACGGGAAGGACGTGCAGAATTTCAGACCCTCTCCCAGGGTCAACAGTATGCTTTGCGACCAGAAAGGTCATATTTGGGTTTGCTCGGATAAAGAAGTGTTTCTTTTTTCAGAAAGAACGGGAACCTTTAACCCGGTGTCCATTGAAGGGGGGAAAAAAGGACTTAAAATGGGTCCCGTTACCGAATTGCCGGGTGGGGATATCTGGCTGCTTACCAATAAGGGCTTTTTCCGGTTCAACCATACTACGCAGCGGTTTTCCCTGGTTGAAGACCGTCCGCAGCCGTTTACCGGTCTGGAGACGGATGTTTGTGTGCTGTACAAAAATGTATTGTTCGTGCACAATAGCGAGTTCATTTATCGCTATCATTTTAAAACCGGTAAAACAGACAGCCTGGCGGGGGGGCAGCTTTATGGTATTTATCCTGTAAGTGAAGACAGTGCGCTGGTGAGCACACGGTATTTTGACGCGCAATGGTACCAGTTCTCAACCCGGAAAATCACCACTGCCACACTCGGCAATGGTCTGCAGGGCCCCTTTAGCTTAAGAAGCATGGCAGCCATTTCACCTTCCCGTTTTCTGGTGGCCTCCTCCGATGGGATATTTGAATACGACGCAGCAAAAAAGCAATTTTTAAAGCAGAATTTTTTTCTCAATGGCAGAAAAGTAGCTACCAATGAATACGCCAGCTTTATCTTTTATGATGAAGCGGAAGGTTATGCATGGATAGCCACAACAGATGGGATTGCACGTTTCGCCTTCAGGAACCAGCCAATGGGACTGATTAAAATAAGGCAGATGAATGATGAGATCTCTGCCAACATCAACGATGTGCGAAAGATCATACAGGATGAGAAAGGAGACCTGTGGATAGCCACCGGCTATGGATTTGCATGCTGGCAAAAAAGCGAAAGCAAGTGGAGGCTTTTTCCTCCCGCTAAAAATGATGACAGCAGACTAAGCCATGAGTCTATAAGAGGAATGGTGTACGACGGCAGGTACCTGATACTGGGCCCTACCAATAAGGGGCTGTGGCTGTTTGATATTAAAACACAGCAATACAGACGGCCGGAGTACGACTCATATGAAACCCGGCGGATAAGCGAAAGGGATTTTGTAAACGACATGGTAACGCTTCTCAATGGCGACCATCTTATTGCTGCCCGGGATGCCGTATATGTGCTGGATGGAAAAACATACCGTTTACGCCGGCTGAACGACCCGGCAATCCGGAACGCATCTGCGAGCTTTTGCGCACAGGGAACGGATGGTATCGTATGGATTGCAACTACAACGGGCGTACACTGTTTTAATGCATCACTGGATTATTTGCTGGAAGTGCCTGAAGATTTTAAAAGCAATGTAATTACCCACGGCTTCAGCGGTTTTATGATGCAGGATAACGGGCTGTTGTTTTCGGCCACCAAAGGCTTGTACATTCTCCGTTATAACAATGGAAAGGTAACCAGTAAAAAATTAACCGGTGTTTTCGACAATATCGGTTTGTATACTGTTTACCAGGACCGGAACGGTATCATTTGGGCCAGCTCCGAAAATGGCATATACCGTTTTGATCCCCATACTTCAAAACTGAATCTTTTTGACCGATCGGATAATATACAGGGCTATGGCTTTAACAGCAACAGCTGGTTCCGCGACAGAGACGGGATCCTGTATTTCGGCGGGTTGAATGGCATCAATTACTGGCAGCCTGAAACTTTCTCAGCTCCTTACCAGTCATTTGAAGCATATATAAGCAAAGCAAGAATTGGCAACATGGACTATTCCATGTACGCATTTGATACATTGGGCCCCGTCAATTATTCCGACAGGTCGATGGGGGTAGTGTTTGGAGCTGTATATTTCAATAACCCGGAAAAGGTAAGGTACCGGTACAAATTAAACGGGCTTGATACAGAATGGAAAGAGATTGGCAATGGTAATATTGTACGTTTCTCATCGCTGGCCCCGGGAAAATACCTGCTTGAAATGGAAGCCAGCCTGAACCAGGTTGACTGGAAAAAAGCAAACAATACACTGGCTTTCCAGATACTGAAGCCCTTCTGGATGACGTGGTGGTTTATCGCATTGTGTATTTTGCTGATAGCAGCAATAGTAACAAAGGCGATTGTAAATCACAGGCGCAAAATAAACGCTCATAAAGATGAGCTTGAAACCGCGCAGGCTATTAATTACTTCTCATCCAGCATTTACGAAACAAATGATACAGGCGTTGTTTTACATAACATTGTAAAAAATGCAGTAAGCAGACTTCGTTTTGATGATTGCATTATCTACACCGTGGATAAGATACAGCATGTTTTAAGACCAAAAGCAGGGCACAGTCCGGGCGCTGTGTTAAGCCAGCCCATTAAGATAGCCGATGGAAACGGAATTGCCGCTGCTGTGGTTGCCGGCGGCAGGGCCGAAATTATCTATGACTCAACCAAAGATCCCCGGTACAGGGATAGTGTGGGGGCATTTTTTTCAGAGATTGCCGTTCCAATCATTACCGATGAAGAAGTTTGGGGGGTGATCTGTTGCGGCCACTCCAGGAAAGGTTTTTTTACGCAGAAACATTTGTCTATTCTTACCACCATTGCTTCACTTTGCGCCAATAAGATCATAAAAACAAAAGCCGACAGCGAAAAGGCCAGGGCCGAATCCATTATAATGAATACCAGGCAAAAAATGGCAGATGCTGAAATGCAGGCTTTAAGGGCGCAAATGAATCCTCATTTTATTTTTAACTGTCTTAATTCCATCAACCGCTACATTGTAAAAAGCGACCAGGCAACGGCATCATTATACCTTACCAGGTTTGCGCGCCTTATACGACTGATACTGGATAATTCAAATAACAAATCCATTACCCTGGCCAGTGAACTGGAAGCGTTGAGGCTGTATATTGAAATGGAAAGCATCCGGTTTGAAAAAAAGTTCACCTGTGATATCAGTTTTACGGAAGAAGTATACCCCGAAAGCATATATGTGCCCCCGCTGATCATACAACCCTATGTGGAGAATGCCATCTGGCACGGACTTTTGCACAAATCAACAGAAGGCTGTTTGTCTGTTCATATCAGTCGTAAAGGAGATGATATACTTCAGTGTATCATTGAAGATAATGGAGTGGGGAGGGAGAAGGCGAAGGAACTGAAAAGCAAAACGGCCTCTTCAAGAAAATCGCTTGGGATGCAGCTCACTGAAAGCAGGCTGGTATTGCTGAGCCGGCAGGCAGGGCTTGATGCTTCGGTTGATATTGAAGATATGAAAGATGAGGAGGGGGAACCACTGGGAACCAAAGTGGTCTTGAATATCCCTGTAGATGAAATTTAAAAATAGCTGACATGATAAAATGTGTGCTGGTAGATGACGAAACGAATGCGCTTGAAATGATGGAATGGCTGCTCAAAACCTATTGCCCGCAGGCGGAGGCCGTGGCCATGTGTAATACCGCCGAAAAAGGTATTGAAGCCATTTACAGGCATAGGCCCGATGTGGTGTTCCTTGATATCGAAATGCCGCGGATGAATGGTTTTGATATGCTGGAGCAGGTTAAAAATCTGTCTTTTGAAGTAGTGTTCTGCACCGCCTACGACCAGTTTGCCATAAAAGCGTTCAAGTATGCCGCGCTGAATTATTTATTGAAGCCGGTTGATCCCGATGATCTTAAAGCAACTATCCAAAGGGTGGAAGAAAAAAAAGCCATCCCGAGCAGGGAGCAGTTCGCTCTTTTGCTGCAGCATATCAGCCAGTCTCCGAAATCAACTCCGCCCCGCATTGCACTTACTGCCGGCGACGGGTTAATATTTGTAGCCACAGGAGATATCATTTATTGCAAAGCCGAAAGCAATTATACCAATGTTGTGCTTACCGGCGGCAGAAAGATCATGGTATCAAGAGTGCTCAAGGAATTGGACGAAACGCTCGGAGGCGCCGATTTTTACCGCGTACACAGTTCTTTTCTCATCAATATCAATCATGTAAAAAAGTTTATCCGGGGAGAGGGGGGCTATATTGTTATGGATAACGACGACAATATTACGATTTCCCGCAGCCGCCGGCAGGAATTCATGGAGCTTTTCTCCAAATTCTGACCCCGGCAAAGAAAAAATAATACCCGTTTTTCTGCTGATTACACCGGGAAAAATACCGAATACTAAAAAGAACGGCAAACCCTCTTTGCTTTCAAAATGGCATAATATATTTGTTCAGGTTTTTCATAGGATATTGGATTTTAAAAACGGGGTGCATTTTTATGCTGCCCCTTTTTTATGCCTTTTAGTCCGGGGGTATGGAGGAGGGATGAATATGTACAAAAGTTAATATGAATGGTGAAAGGTGAAAGTGAGAGGGTGAATGGTGAGAAGTGAATGAGAGAATGTGCGCGGTTTTTCTGTTTTTCGTTTATCGTTTCACCGGAGATGAGCCGCGAGAGGCGGGCGGAATCCCCATTACCGCAATAAAAGTTTGGATTGTTGCGCTGCTTTGCTTCGCGTAGGTGGTGACGACTAAAGAGCAGGCAGGGAAGGGTCTATCTTAGCACCAATCATTCATAGCGTTATAAATCATAACCCCTTCGGTGAAATGCATCCTGCGGAGCTCATTGTCATACAATTCTTTTCATTTTTTTGCGGTGGTGACGATCTCTTATATTTAACGCGATGCTTAACGCAAAGCTCAGTACAAAAACCAGCAGTGTACCATTCTCTACCAGCCCGGGGTTCAGATCGGCTCCTGTTAGTTGAAGTATGAGGAAATGGACATAAGAATTAGAATGGTCGTGGTAGCCCAGTTTTTCCCGCACTGCCCAATGCCAGTCTGTACAAATGCAATATCCCCAGCCATACCAGATACCGAGTATAAACCAGGAGAAGGCCGTGAGGGTGAGTGTGATCAAATGCAGTTTCCGGGTGCGTTTAAAAATCCAGCCTGTTATATTGAACAAGGTAAACAGGGTATGAAATACAAAGAAGAAGATATTTACAAAATTGTACCACATGCAGTATTGAGATTGGCGGGATCCGGAGAAAATCATACGGTATGGAACAAATATAACGGATTGGGGTGGGAGGGAATAATTTACCGGTATTAAGAACAATGCCAGTTCAAATCCCTGCCCGTCTTTATCAGGTAGAAGATATGCCACAAAGACACTAAGACATAAAGCCCTGATCTTCAGATTTTATTTTCTTCGTGTTTTAGTGCCTGCCCCGTCCGGTTCAGGCGGGTCTTAGTGGCAAAACATAACTTTTGAGACAGCCCCATTTAAAAAAAATAAATTGCCGGCAGCCCAATGGGTTGCTGCACAATACATGAGGGGCAAATGGCAATCAGGCACAGGCATTGCAAAGCGGCGGGGCCGGGTTGCGAAACCTATGCCTGGATGAAACATTGATTTTACGGCGTAAAGTTTATTCAAACACCACCTGTATTTCTTCTGTGTAGGGAAGCGCAAGGTCCATGTCGTCGATGGCAGTATACCGATACCAGTCGGAATAATGAATGCCACGTATTTCTTCCACATACAACCCATCAATATCATAGAGAATATACTCAAAAATATTATCTCTTCTCTCGCCAAGTATCACAGCTTTTTTAACGATGAGTTCGAGTTGTTGAATTTCAGAAAGTGCAGAAAATTGAGCTACGGTTAAGGACATAAGATTAGGTTTTTTAGGATGAATGGATTCCTCAAAGGAAATGCATGTGCCTGCCCCAAAAAATAGAATATCATGCCTTTGTTTTGTAATGGAATTACGACAAACCGTTGATCCCCGGTATTTTTACGATTGTCTTTTTGAGGATACCGCTTTCGGCTCTCCGTATCACCTTCATTTTTCCCCTTTCACCCTGCCCTGCCGGGTAGTGTTTTCCAGCACAGCAACAGAGGGTCCGGTAAGCAGCCATTTTTTACCCAGTCCGGTGGTGTCGCCCTGCGGTAAAAAATATACAAAGGAGCCCAGCACAAGATCAATATCGCCGTCGGAGTCCACATCGCCTGCATCCATTACGATCCATCTTCCCTTTGCAGCTTCGGGAAATGAATAATCGTTGAATTGCAGATCCCCTTTATTTTCCAGGTAAACAAAGCTTTCTTCCGGATAGCGGAGATAGTCGGGGAAGAAAGAAATGGCAGCAATATCCAAATCACCATCCAGGTCATAATCCCGTACCATTGCTTTATAAGCGCCGTTCATTGGATAGAAATACGATTGCGTAAAGTTGGATTTCCCGTCATTCAAAAAGATATAAATGCCGTGATATTTTTTTAATACCGGTGTTTTGTCGGCATTGTCGCCACAAACGTATACAATGTCATCAAACCCGTCTTTGTTAAAATCCGCCAGTTCAATATACTGGGATCCGTTCAGGGGCAAAAAACTAAGCAGCCGTTTTTCCTTAAATTTACCCGATCCCTGGTTTTCATATAAAAAAACACCCTCATCACCCTGCGTCATCAGCACATAAATATCGGGTAACCCATCGTTATTCACATCCTTAATAATAGCCGTGGTGGCACCGGGCTTATTGCGCAGGACCCTTTTGTTATACCCTCCTTTTCCGGTATTTTCATACCACGACAACCGCCCGGTCTGGTTGCCAAATTCGCAGACCACAATATCTTCAAGTCCGTCTTTGTTCAGGTCTCCGTAAGCTATACATACCGGCCGCTGTAGATTGCCAATAATGAAATCTTCCGGCTTATATCCCGGCTGTGATCCGTTTTTCACCCATCGCTGCACAGCACCCACGGGAGCATCTGTTGGAAAAATCCCGTTGCCGGTAGTGGTGAGATACAGCCCATTCAACTTTTCATCGAACTGAACAGGGGTTGTAGGCAATACTATGCTATAGTCCTCGCTGAGACCGGGAGTCAAAAAGGTTAAAATATTGCGCCTGCTTTTGCTGTCATTGTAAACAATACCCCGGCTTCCGGGAAGGATTTTCACCATGGTGGTAAGCGAAGGACGACGAGAAAAGGATGGTTCTTTGTATTTGAAATGCCGCAGTCCTATCCGGATTGGACTTTTACGAAGCGGATCCGGAATGCTATCCGGCGCATGCTCCATAAAATACTGTTCTATTTTATGCCAGTCTGCTTTAGCCAGCACAGGGCTTTCGGGGTAGATACCGGCATTGCGCACAATTTCACCGCTTGCGCCTTTGTCGAAGAGACTGTCGGGCCGTGATCCGTCGCTGTATATGCCCATACGGAACCCCATAGCCGGGAGCACATTTTTTTTCCAGGTTTTTTTTGTTAGCAGCTCGGGACCTACAAAAGCGTGGCACCGGCTGCAATGCGCTACCGCCAGCTCTTTCCCCGGGAGCCCCGAAACAGGCGGCTCTTCAATTGGGGTTGTATCATCTTGCTTTTTAGCTGTACATGAAACAAGCAGGTATAAAATGTAAACGGGGATCAGTTTTCTCATACAATTACAAATACTGAAATCAGTGCTTTGAATAAAAGTAAGGATTAAGTTCAGGAAGGAAGTGCCAATAATTAAAAAAGCCTGTAAAACAATTATTTACAGGCTATGTTGTGCCCGAGACTGGATTCGAACCAGCACGCCGTTTCCAGCGCTACCACCTCAAGGTAGTGCGTCTACCAGTTTCGCCACCCGGGCGGGTACTGCTCTTTTAAAGCGGCTGCAAATGTAATGCTTTTTGCAATACCTGAAGCGCAAACCAAACGCATTATTCAAAGCGTATGGAACGAAATTTTTTAAATTCATGAAATGAGCGTTCAACCGGCGACCACGACCATTTGATCATGCTGCCGCTGTCGTAGTCCAGCCGGCAAAAATTGGCATTCCATACGGTGCTGCTTTTTGGCGGAATATTGCTTAAAGGGCTGAGCAGGCTGTAGGGGAAAAACAATTCCGCACTCCATGAACGGATAGCTGCGCCGGGTTGCATTACACCTCCTTCTATATGCACGTTTTTCTTTACTTTACGTTCCCCGGTGTAATGCCAGGGCATCCAGCCATAGGCCCCGCTCTTTAAATTGGGGATCAACAGCACAAGCTCTTTATTCAGCGGGCTGATCTCGTATTCAAAATATAAAGGCATTGAAGGATCCGGGTGAAAGAACACTTCAAACACATCGGCTTTAAAAAGATTATCGAAATCGTTTTCAAATGTGCTGGTGATTTTTTCATCTTTCCCTCTGAACAATACATATATGCCCTTAGCAGAGTACAGGATTTTACATTTCGTTTCGTATTGTTTGCCCTTATCTATCTGGTCAAGGGTTATCCAACCCGTTTTTTGCCACTCCGCATTTTCTCCTTTGCCGGTTATGGTAAAATCGGTACAACGCTTTACCGGTAAGGGATCAGCTACCGGTGCCGGGCCTTGTGCCAATACGCTATAGCAGGAAAAAATGAACAGGAGTAAGGTATATGATTTCATAACGAAAATTAAGTGCTGATCATTTCGTAAACGCCATTACGAGACGCTAAACAGATTAAAGTACTGTGTAAGTTTGTCACAGGGTCGAAGCAATCTTTTTATCGAAATGTGGATCGTCTTTTGAATTGGCTTATTCCTCCGCTTCACTCCTGCGGGTTTACTATCCGCGGTCTGACCCTCCTTCGTCGCGTGCCGACCGCTACAAATCAGTGCCTTCCCGTTTCTCTTCCTTCCCAGCCGGTCTTTCCTTTTTCGATATACAATTCAGTAACGCTTTTGGATACACGATCATCCACTTCCTCTACCAGTTGTATGCGCAACGGATGGGTGAGCTTTTTCTGCCAGTCGAGTACAGGCGCATAAGGCTTGGCGCCTTTTTCGGTTTCATACAGCAGGTAGGCCCATTTTTCGGTAAAGAAATTGCCTTTCATTACGGGTATCATTTGCTGCATGTTGGAAGACAGGAAGCTCAACGACAATGCCCTTGCCCAGTAGATCCAGGGACCTCCGGTGATGTAAAAGAACGGGTTCAATAACCTTGTCCGGTTTTCCAGTCCTGCGTTGGAATAGTTGAGCTGTATGCCTGCAAAGCCCACACCTGTTTCTTTGTTGTAAAAGCTTATCCAGGGTACATCGTCCTGCATTTTTACATCCGTAAGATCGGGCATTTTGGTTACATCATATTCTATAACCGAATCGCGTATCACATCATACCAGGCAGCATGCGTGATGAGCTCACGTTTAAAAACGATTTCGGCATTGCGCAACGCAAGACTCTGAACCGTTTCATTGATCCGTAAATTGGTAGTGCTGATGAAATAAGGCTTGCCGGGGAAGAATTCGTACCTAACGGAAGCGTCTACCTGCGGGATCTCGCGCAGGCTCCCCCATACATCGCTAAAGGCAATGACGGGGCCGGTTAAAGATCGTACATGCTCCGGCGGATCCCAGTCGGATGTATGTGTCCATGGCACGGGCGGAGTATATATTTCGGGGTTCCAGTGAATGGCGCCGTTGGTTTCTTTGCGGTGATAAAAGGGAAATTGCGGCTTGCTTTTTAAAGTAAGCTGGTCAAAATGGCCCGATTTGGGATGCAATGCAACCGATAAATAATCATTTTCTATCTGTAAACCGGGCGCTTCTCCCTGCACCCGCAGATCGGTGGTATATGTTTTCACCATGGCATCTTTGTTATCGTAAAACACGAAAAATACGCGGCTGCTCCTGGCTGGTACGTCGGCTAAAAAAGCTACCCTTGCCGTTACGGTAGGCATCCATACAGGTACTTCGCGGGTAGGTTTGCCGTCTTTACCCGGTGCCAGGTCGTCTTCCACCAGGTATTCCTGTATATCATATACCTGTGATGGTATTTCCGTTACACGCTGTGTTTGCGGGTCAAAAGCCGCCACGCGGATCTCTCTTTTCAGATCATGCACTTCATCGGGATAAAAGGGAAGCAGCACTTCTACCGGCTCCGCTTTCCTGTCTGTCCCCGCCGTTTCGCTCAGCACTACCGATTTGTATTTTTTCCATGCGGTATCATATACAGCCGCTGCCGCAGGCGCCGTTATTTTTTTACTAACGGTAAGCAATACGTCATTTTTAGCATGCTGCAAATTCTTTTTCATGCGGACCGTGAGCTTAACATCATACTGTTCACCGGGATTCCATTTTACCCAGCCAATAACAGATGGATTCAGGTACAATACATTATCCTGCGAAAGCCCCGAGCCGGACGGTGGCCGGTTGGTGAGATGCGGGTAGTTGAGGTCGCCCAAATCATGTTCGGGCCTAAGATCGGTGTAGCGCAGCGTTTTTCCGTTTACCGTCATTTCCACTTCGATCATGGATGCGGAAGGCAGGCTGAGATCGGCTTTTATATGATAATAAGGAATGGCGGGACTGGGATAATTTAATTCGAGATCCGTAAGCTTCAATGCCTGTGCATTTGCCGCGGTGCATATGCCGGGCAAAAAAGCAATGGTCAACATCAATTTGTGCAGTAAGCGTTTCATTGGTTTGAATGATTATCGTTCGGTAATTAAATTTCTTTTTCTTAATGCTTTTACGCTTTCTTCCCATCCGCCGCCGGCGCCCCAGAGGTAATAAGTAAAATACATGGTGGTTTTTTGGATGATAGGTACCCAGGGCTGGAACTCCGTATAATAATAATGCGATTCCCCATTGCTGGGATGGTTCATCCACATGTGCAGGAATAAGGGTTGGGTAACAGGGTAGGCGCCAACAAAACTGATGTCTTCTTTGGTATCGTATCCAGCATTCCATCCTTCTTTTAAGTTGATCACCCTTCCAAAATATTCTTCCGGCCGCATCCGTACGTATAGCATGCTGTCTTTATCGGGTGCAATAAAAACATCCTCTGTTCCATGCACTTTGCCCAGTTCCAGGATGGGCTGCGGACCTATTACATTGGCTTCCGGGTTGATGAAGTTCAGGGCAAAACGCACTTCCAGCAGTGGAGAATTGCCGTAGAGTGTAAATGTTTTCTCCAGGCGGTTACCAAAATAGCCGGCGCTCATGATCACCTGCACATAGTCACCTTCTTTTTTTACCAGCTTCGCACCATATACCTGGTGTGTTTCCATACTGGCCTGTCCCAAAAAATCTTCAAATCCGCCGTATGGATAAAAACCATACTTCCTGAAGGGACGCTTATCGTCCTCCGGTTTTTCGGGCCATAGTTTAAAGAGC
Organism: Agriterribacter sp.; assembly: GCF_035444585.1. Classification (GTDB taxonomy): domain Bacteria; phylum Bacteroidota; class Bacteroidia; order Chitinophagales; family Chitinophagaceae; genus Agriterribacter. The sequence goes on along the minus strand of NZ_DAOMOZ010000063.1, from coordinate 7,939 downwards.
ACATTGTCTTTCCTGCTCTTTACAATATACTCAATTACCCGGGCGCCGGTTGCGAGGAGGGTTACCTGCACGCTGTCGTTCTCGAGCCGGTATTCTTTTATGCCATCGGCATTGAGGTCGAGCTCGTATGCATAGGCATGGCCTTCTTTTTTGCCAACGCCCAACTGGCTGGTATAAGTTGTGCCTAACGCAGATGTTTTAACATCATAATCGCCGGCAGGTAGCTTCAGGTCAAAAGCAATCTGCTGCCAGGTGCCGGGAGCAGCGGTTATTTTTTGAGAGGCAGAAAAAACGGGTTTGCCTTTTTTACCCTTTTCAAACACCTGCACCTGCACGGGAAATGAAGTTTCCGATGAAAAATTATGCACCGTTACCGGGTATTGAACCACAGGGGCATGACCATACAATAAGCGGTTTACCGATATGGCAGGCGGCAGGTCCAGTATGGCCAGAGTGCGTTTCGTTTTGTTGTTCCATTTGTACTGCAGGGCAATGGGGTTGGTTTTGTCCATGGCAGCAGCCGTTGGCTTTAATGGAACAGCAATGGTTCTGGTGCTGTTTGCCGGCAATGCGATATCGCTTACTGGCTCAGGCTGATCCCACGTTATTCCGGGCGGAAGCGCAATGTTCAGTGAGCCGGATACCGCATGGTGGTACCTGTTGCTGATGATTATTTGCAGCGTGTACCCTTCGATGTTGGCCTGCAGGTCAATGCGGTCGCCGAAATATTCCTCGGGGAAAACCCTGTCCAATAAAAGCATTTGCAGCGCATTTCTGAAACGGGCCGGTCCCATCATCTTACCTTCTTCCAGCACGGCTACTGCTTTTCTTTGCAGGATGGCTTCCCACATTTTCTGCCTGGTAAAGGTTTCTCCTTTTTGTACAAATAATATCATACCGGATAATGCATCGCCGATCAGCGGGCCGGTGGTGGAAATAAAAGGAACATTTTCATTGTCAATCTGCTCTTTGTTCCCGGCATTGGCTATATAACCATCATAATGATAGGCATCGCTTTGCGGCGCATATACCGGGCGAAACACATAGCCGCCTTTTTGTTGTGCATATTTGATCCATGCTTCTCTGCCGCCCATATCCTGCACCTGTAAGCCCTTGTAATCGCTGCATCCGTAGATGGGCGAAAAGCCAACATCCGTAACGATGGGAGCGCCTGATGCTTTAACCCATCCTTCCAGCTCATCTTTCATCAAAAAATCCATATAGCCGTCAAACACAAACCAGTCGTTCCCTTCATTCATTCCTTTTCCTATCACTTCCAGCGGATGACCGGGCGTGCAGGTTACACTTTTCAACAAGGTTTCGGCGCCGAACCATCCCTTGTGCAGGTCGTATTGCTGCACGATGCTGATCGTATTTGCAATAAGTTCTTTTAAGCGGTTGGCTGATGCTTTGTTTCGGGCGGCAACAACAAATATTTTCCTGTTGTCTTTTTCAAGGTAAAAGGCATTGATCTTTTGAAAGTCCTTTGCATTATACTGGTGGCTCTTTAATTCTTCGCCCCATACCGTATCCTTTGCAGTAACTTTATGGAATTGATCAGCCACATCATAGGCCGAATCTGTAAAGATCAGTACATTTCCCTGTGCTGCAGCCTGGTTGATCTGTGCGGCAGCAGGATTTTCGAGGGTGGTGTAAGCGGAAGTGAGCAAACCATGCATAAACCCTTCCTGCATCCACAATCCCGGCACATGCAACTCTTCTGCAATGTCAATCTTATTTTGAATAATAGTGGATGATATTTCCGGAACACTCATTTTAAACAGGTTGCCGTAACGCACCCATTTTTTATAATCATCGCGCCAGTGATTGGTATAACCGTTAAACTGTATTTTGTTTGCAATAGTATGCTGTTGAGGCTGAAAAGAAGGATCGTACCGGTATCCATCCGGTTGCTGGGCTGTGGCGGCACAGCAGAAGATATTGCACAAAACAATAAATGCCGGGAGACGTAATAATATATTTCTCATAAAGCAGATCTGTTTAGGATAATGACCGAATACAAAGCACCGTAATCCTGTACGCGATGTTTTATAAAGTTATTGTTTCTCTTTTACTTTTCTATCCGTACGCTTCTTAATTCGAGCAGGTTTAAGCTGTTGGGACGGAAGTCTTTTACATAGGGATGGATGAGCCTGATCACCATGTCGTACCATAAGGGAACAACAGGTGCATCGGCAATGATCATCTTATCCATTTGCCTGTACATATGGTAACGTATGGAATCATTTTCTTCCAGCAATGCGCTTTCATACAACCTGTCGTATGCCGCGTTCTTATAACGGGTATAGTTGGGCGGCGCCGGGTTTTTACCGTAAAACACGCTGAGGTAGTTTTCGGCATCCGGGTAATCTGCCATCCAGCTACCGCGGAAGAACAGGGCCTGCGATTTAGCGGTTTGCTCCAGCAATAAACTTTTCTGTACTACTTCCACCTGAACCTTAACGCCAATATCTTCCAGTTGCTTGGCTACAAAGCTTCCCAGCTCAGCATATACCGGGATGGTGAGCAGCTTGATTTCCGGTAATCCTTTGCCGTCGGGAAAGCCTGCCTCTTTCAGCAATTGTCTTGCTTTGGCTACATCGTAATAGTACCCTTTCACTTTTGAGCTGTCGTATGAAGGCAGTCCTGCAGGCACAAACCCGCTCTCTGCCGGCGTACCCAGTGAATTGCGCAGGTACATGATCATCTTTTGTCTGTCGAACCCGTAATTGATCGCCCGGCGAACAGCTTTTATTTTAATCGGGTGGTTTTTCACCAGTTCATTCGTAGTATCGGCCAGAATACCCAGGTATTCGGTGTTTAAAAAGCTGTGTTTGCTCAATATTACTTTTCCCTGCCAGTCTTTTCTCAGCTCCCCTTTTTTAGTGAGCACTTCGTCTTTAAAGGAGGCATCAATATCATTGATGAAATCGAGCCTGCCCTGTGTGAATTCAAGAAATTCAGTGGCTTTATTGTCTAAAAAGGAAACTTTAATGCCATCCAGGTACGGCAGGCGGTTGCCTGCGCTGTCGCGCTCAAAGTATTTTTCATTTCTGGCAAGCAGCAATACCTGTCCTTCTTCCCAGCGGGTGAACCGGAATGGGCCTGTGCCGCAGGGATTGCTGCGGAAAGCCGTACCGTATTTTTCTATCGCTTCATGGGGAACAACAGAGCAATACTGCATGCTTAAAATGCCCAGTATGGGATGAAAGGGGCGGATGAGCTTTAATTGAAAAGTAGTGTCATTCAATGCTGTAAATCCGTTGGTAGCATCAATCCTGTTGTTGAATATCCAGGCGCCGGGCGATGCGGTGCCTGCATTGGTAATGCGCTGCAGGCTGTAAGCCACATCGGCAGCGATCATTTTGCGGCCTTTGCCACCGGGGAAAGCGGCATTGTCGTGGAAATAAACATCATCTCTTAAAATAAAGGTATAGGTAAGCCTGTCATCCGATACCGTCCATCGCTTGCACAAAGAAGGCCTGATGTGCAGTTTTTCATCTACTTCCACCAGGGTATTGAACAACTGGTGTACGCCCCACATGATGGCCTGGTTTTTGGCAAAAGCAGGATCAAGGGAACTGATGCCCTCGGGCTGGTTATAGTGAAATATTTTTTTATCCCGGTCTTTTTTACCGGCACAGGAAAACAGCAAGCAGCCTGACGCAATAATAGTGAGCATCCTTATAGTAACCAGCCACTTACTTACCCCGTATTTCATACCCCATACCTCACACCTCATACCCCACACCTCATACCTCTTACCACATACCCCATACCACTTACTACTTACCGCTTTGTACATCTTCATTCATGTAATTTAAACTCCGCAATTCATAAAACGTCCTAAATTTAGCTTTTAAAACAGACCGTGTGAAAAAAATGCGATACCGCTTTGTTCTTTCCCTTTTGATCATTCATGTTTTGTCGTACACGTCCCGGGCCCAGCCGCTGCACCAAAAGCAGGAGTTTACCCGTGCCGATACTTTACGCGGAACCATAACGCCGGAGCGGGCGTGGTGGGATGTTACCCATTATGATTTAAGTGTGCATTTTGATTTTAACAAAAGGAGCATTACCGGTTATAATATCATTTCCTATAAAATAGTGTCGGCTCCCGCAAAAGAAATGCAGATAGATCTGCAGTTGGGATTAGATATAGACAGTATACTATACAACAATAAAAGCCTTTCTTTCCGCAGGGAAAATAACACTTATTTCGTTGCGGTACCTGCTGCTCAAAACGAACAGCAAATAAACAAGATCACGGTATACTATCATGGCATCCCGCGCCCCGCGCTGCGTCCCCCGTGGGACGGGGGAGTGATATGGAGCAAAGATAAGGAAGGAAATCCCTGGATCAGCGTGGCCTGCCAGGGATTGGGCGCCAGCGTATGGTATCCTTGTAAAGATCACCAAAGCGATGAGCCCGACAGCGCCTCCTTAAGCATGATCGTCCCCGATACGCTAACGGCAATAGCCAATGGCAGGTTAAGAAGTGAAACAAAAAACGGGGATGGTACGGCCACTTACATATGGGCGGTGAAAAGCCCTATTAATAATTACAACATCATTCCCTATATCGGAAAATATGCCCACTGGCATGAGGATTACAAGGGAGAAAAAGGTCCGCTGGATTGTGATTTTTGGGTGCTGGAGTACAACCTGGAAAAAGCGAAGCTGCAATTCAGGCAGGTTATGCAGATGCTGCATTGCTTTGAGCATTGGTTTGGGCCTTATCCTTTTTATGAAGACGGGTATAAATTAATAGAAGCACCACATCTCGGGATGGAGCACCAGAGCGCTGTAGCTTATGGCAACGGGTTTGCCAACGGCTATAGAGGAACGGATCTTTCGGGAACGGGATGGGGATTGAAATGGGATTTTATTATAGTGCATGAAAGCGGTCATGAATGGTTTGGCAACAATATTACTACCAAAGATGTGGCCGACATGTGGGTGCATGAAGGGTTTGCCAATTACTCCGAAACGATTTTCACAGATTGCGAGTATGGAACGGAAGCGGGAAACGATTATGTGATCGGCACAAGAAAAAAGATCCGGAATGATAAGCCCATTGAAGGTCCCTACGGAGTTAACCAGGAAGGATCGGGTGACATGTATTACAAGGGGGGTAACCTGGTGCATATGATCCGGCAGATCATAAACAATGATTCTTCCTTCAGGATGCTGCTTCGGGGTATGAATGAAACCTTTTATCATCAAACGGTTACCGGGAAGCAAATAGAGGAATACATCAGCAAAACCTCCGGTATTGATCTTTCAAAAGTATTTGACCAGTATGTGCGTACCACGCAAATACCTGTACTGGAGTATAAAATAAACGGCAATAAGCTCAGCTACCGCTGGACTGATTGTGTAAAAGGATTTAATATGCCCTTGAAAATAAATTTTGGCGGCGAAAAATGGATCAGTCCAACAGAAAAATGGAAGACGCTGAAAATAAAAAAAGGAGAAGGGGCTGCATTTAGTGCCGACAGGAATTTTTATATAAGAACAAAGCAATTGTAACAGGAGTTGAAAAAAGCGGTATACATTGGAATGGTATTCGCAGGAGGTCAATACAAAAAGACGAATAGCACGAAGAACAGCAATAGTGTCAAATGGCGGGGTGCCGGATCACCTGCTGCGCAGGGTAGCCGCGGCGGCGGTTTGTTCGTCTATTACCCGGCCGGCGTTGATGAATCTTTTGTGCCAGTAATTGTCATTCAGGCTGCTGATCATTACCCCGCTTGAAGAGGAAGCATGTACAAATTGATTATCCATCAGGTAAATGCCCACATGACTAACACCGCGGCCGCGGGTATTGAAAAAAACAAGATCGCCTTCCCGTAGTTCGTCCTCATCTATAACAGTACTGGATGCTTTTTGCTCACGTGCGGTTCGCGGAATCTGAAGCCTGTAGATCACCGACATCAGCGTTTGGGTAAAAGCAGAGCAATCTACCCCCTTTTGTGTGGAACCGCCCATGCGGTAAGGTGTGCCCCACCAGCTTTCAATAAATTTGTACAGATCCCTGTTTGCCAGCCGCTCTACTTCCACATTCATCTTTATGGCATACTTGAACTGGAGCGGCCCGCCCTGTTCAATATTAAATGCAGGGAACATATATGTTTGCGATGATTTATAATTTTCCGGCATGTGCGGAACCCCTTCATCATTGCTCCCGGCAGCCTTAGACGGATCACTGCCGATGGCGATATCATTAAGGAATTTTGGAGCGTGCTGTTGGGTGTTATTACGGGAAGCCCCATGCGAAGACCGGGATGTGGATTTTAAACTGCTGCAACTGCTGCCAACAAAAGCGATCCCGGCAAGGAATAGAAGATAACGCAAAGCCGTGTGATTTTTAATTTCGCAAGATAAGGCACAAAAACCAGACCAGCAAGCTATTGGAATGTGAAAATATGAAAATGTGAGAATATGAAAATGTGGAAATGTGAAAATGTGAAAAGTGGCCGGTACGCAACGAAAGAAGCGCCTGGCCGCTGGTTATGGAGAATGTGGAAAATGGGAAATTAAATGTTGCTCCAACTTTACGAAATTTGCCCGATGAGCCAGTTTTCCCATCTTCATGTTCATACACAATATTCTTTACTGGATGGCGCCGCGTCTATCAGCAGCTTATACCAGAAGGCAATCAAAGATGAAATGCCCGCCCTGGCTATTACCGATCATGGTAATATGTTTGGTGTATTTGCTTTTGTGGCCGAAGCCTATAAGCACAAAGTGAACCCCGATGATAAAAAGAGCCCGTTAAAAGTGAAGCCTGTTGTGGGTTGTGAGTTTTATATTACAGAAACCAGGCACCGCAAAATATTTTCAAAGGAAGAAAAAGACCCGCGGCATCACCAGATATTATTAGCCAAAAATGAAACCGGGTACCGCAACCTTATAAAGCTCACATCGCTGGGATTTATTGAAGGCATGTACAGCAAATATCCGCGCATTGATAAAGAACTTATCCATAAATACCATGAAGGGCTCATTGCCACAACCTGCTGTCTGGGCGCCCTGGTGCCGCAAACCATTTTAAAGAAAGGAGAGGAGGAAGGTGAAAATGAATTCAAATGGTGGCTGAACATTTTTCAGCAGGATTATTACGTGGAGCTGCAACGGCATGGCATACCCGAACAGGAGAAAGTAAATGACATTTTGCTGAAATATGCAAAAAAGTATAATGTTAAGGTCATTGCTTCCAACGATTCTCATTATGTTGACCAGAAGGATTTTAATGCCCATGATATCCTGCTTTGCATCAATACCGGCGAAAAGCAGGCTACTCCGGCTCTGCGTGAGTTTTCGGATGATGATATCGCGGTAAAAAACAAACGCTTCGCATTCCCCAACGACCAGTTTTATTTTAAAACCACGCAGGAAATGAAACAGGTATTCCACGACCTGCCGGATGCGATATACAATACAGGCGAAATTGTGGATAAGATAGAGCTGCTGGATCTGAAACGGGATATCCTGCTGCCGAATTTCCCGATACCCAAAGCATTCCAGGTTCACGACGATAATAAGCTTAACCAGTGGGAATACCTGAAGCATATCACTTATGAAGGCGCGCACAAACGGTACGACCCCCTGACGCCTGAAATAGAAGAACGGCTCAATTTTGAGCTGTTCACCATCAAATCCATGGGCTTTGCAGGTTACTTTCTGATCGTGAGTGATTTTATTAAAGCAGGCCGGGATATAGGCGTTTTTGTTGGGCCCGGCCGCGGTTCTGCAGCCGGATCGGTAGTGGCCTACTGTATAGGTATTACCAATATTGATCCTATAAAATACAACCTGCTGTTTGAAAGGTTCCTGAATCCCGACCGCAAAAGCATGCCCGATATTGATACGGATTTTGATGATGAAGGCAGGCAGAAAGTAATTGAATACGTTGTTGGAAAATACGGGAAAAACC
>NZ_DAOMOZ010000062.1:0-21663 GCF_035444585.1 Agriterribacter sp. | reverse complement strand
AAACCCATTTTGCTGTACTTTTCTATGCGCTGCTGTACGCGTACCGCCGGGTCAATGGATTGCAATTCTTTAATGAGCGGGATAAGGTATGATTTCAGCGTTTGTGAGGTTTCTTCATAATTCCAGTGTGCTCCTCCATATGGTTCGGGTACCACATCATCAACCAGCCCAAACCCCTTCATATCGGCGGAGGTTAGCTTTAACTGCTCTGCAGCCACCTCCTTCTTTTCCCAACTGCGCCATAAAATGGAGCTGCAGTTTTCGGGTGAAATAACCGTGTACCATGTATTTTGCAGCATCAGCACCCTGTCGCCCACGCCAATACCCAATGCCCCGCCACTGGCGCCTTCACCTATGATCACACAAATTACAGGCACTTTCAGCCGCATCATTTCATAAATATTTCGGGCGATCGCCTCTCCCTGACGGCGTTCTTCTGCCTCCGCACCCGGAAATGCACCCGGCGTATCAATAAGCGTAACAATGGGCTTATTAAATTTTTCGGCCAACTTCATCAGCCGCAAAGCCTTGCGGTATCCCTCAGGATTAGCCATACCAAAGTTCCGCAACTGCCGCATTTTGGTGTTGATGCCTTTCTGGTGACCAATGATCATTACTGTTTGTCCGCCCAACTGTCCAAATCCTCCCACTATTGCCTTGTCGTCCCTTACATTCCGGTCGCCATACAATTCAACGTAATTGGTGCACATCCTTTTTATATAGGCATGAGTATAAGGTCTGTCGGGATGGCGGCTCAACTGTACCTGTTGCCAGGGCGTGAGATGCTGGGTTATTTCCTTTCGCTTTTCAACAATAGATTGCTCAAGCTGTTGTATGGTATCCGTATAATCCATTTTCGGATTTTTCTCGGCCATTTGTTTCAACTGTGCTATCTGGTCAAACAATTCTTTGACCGGCTTTTCAAATTCCAGGAACTGTCTTTGTTTAAATTGAGGCATAAGCATTAAATATGCGGACGGCAAAAATAATATTTAATAAGGAAATGACGGTAGAATTATCTGTGCAGCAAAAAAGAGGGTGCGGGTTGCAGGTTATAGATTTATATCCCTTCGGATTTTTGAATTGCACTCAGATGCGGTGCTGACCCTCCTTGCGTCGGGTGCCGACCGCATCTCCGGATTTCGGATTTCTTTTTAACCCTTTTTCTTCATAAATATTCATTGATCTTTACAACGGTTAAAAATCCAGGCTTAAGATTTACTTTTGCTGCCATCACTGAAACAATCATCAAATGAAAAAATCTTTTTTTCTTCCTGCTGCATTTTTCTTATTGCTGTCAAACGGTTGTATGTCTTCCAAGAAAACAATAAATGCGGCGTTGTCGTTTGCTCCCAATATTGTTGTAGCCCATCGGGGCGCCTGGAAGAAGAACAAACTTCCCGAAAATTCTATCGCTTCATTAAAGGAAGCGATACGGATAGGCTGTACAGGATCAGAGTTTGACGTGCATCTCACAGCAGATGACAGCCTGGTGGTTAACCACGACCCGCATTATGCCGGGCTAACCATTGAAAAAAGCACATATGCCCAATTGTCTGCTACAAAGCTGCCTAACGGTGAAGTGCTGCCCACCGTATACAATTACCTGCAGGCGGGCATGCAGCAAACAAAAACGAGGCTTGTACTGGAGATCAAACCCTCTCTCATAAGCAAAGAACGGGGACAATACCTTGCTGAAAAAGTAGTAGCACTGGTGAAGCAACTAAAAGCCGAGCCCTGGATCATGTATATCAGCTTTGATTACGACATTCTTAAAAAAGTGCTTGAATTACAGCCCGGTGCGGAAACCGCTTATCTCAACGGCGACAAAACGCCTGAGCAGTTGGCTGCAGATAACATCTCAGGCGCCGATTATCACTTCGCCGTATTTAAAAAGAACAACAGTTGGATCACAGATGCTCAAAAAGCAGGTGTGAGTCTGAATGCATGGACGGTAAACAATACAGAAGACATGCAATGGTTCATCGATAATAAATTTGATTACATCACCACCAATGAACCGGAGCTGTTATTTGACATTCTAAATAAAAAAGGAAGGTAAAAATATAAATATCCCCGGGCATCATATATTCTGTAAATCTCTGTAATTTTGTACTTTCATCAGAACAAAAGAATTGCTCATATTAACACAGAACTGAAATTGGAATATTTTTCAACCCGCCGGTATAATATCATAAAGCATGCGATCCCTGCAAATGAAGGATCGTTTTTAAGGGTTACCTCAATACGGCATTTTCCCCGACGACCGCAATTCTGATATGGTGCGCCTGCTGCGTAAGCCATGAAGGCGCTCCATAGCTTTTACGCTCCTTATTGTAAAAATGCTTTTCTTACTTTTTATTTTCCGAAGCTTTGGAACATCAACAAAAATGCATCGTACGGATGGCAACATCCGGAGATCATCCATACGCTACAGCAATTGCAAATGAAATGGCTTATTCATCCGCCAGCCGCGGTACGGGCATCGCTTACCGCCCTCCGGAATATGTAATGAAAAAGATGGATGAGGGGCTTGCCGTTATCGCCGTAAACGCAGACAACGGAGCATGGGCGGGGTTTTGCTGCATTGAAGTATGGCAGCATAAAAAATACGTGGCAAACTCAGGACTGATCGTACCTCCCGCTTACCGTGGCACAGGAATATCCAAAGAAATCAAGATCGCCTTATTTGATCACTGCAGGAGTAAATTTCCCGACGCCAGGCTGTTTAGCTTATCGGCAAGCCCTGCTGTAATACACATGAACAAAGCGATGGGATATAAAATTATACCCTTTGCCGAAGTGGTGAATGATGAACTGTTTTTAACAGGCTGTGAAAGCTGGGTCAATTACAGGGATATCATGAGCAGAGAGGCAGCTCCTTTGCCTTACGTGGCTATGGTATTTGATCCCGGCGCTGAATCTTTTGAACCTCTCCGCCCCTGTTCATCACAGTATATTTTAAATGAGACTTCATATACGGTGGCAATGTAACGGTGCTTTGCCTGCGGGTATATGGCCAGGGAGAATGTACTGTTGTTCTTTTCCTCTATTTTGTTATGAAGCCGCTGAAGAAAATTAAAACCGGAACGATGAGCATTTTGCGGCTTCAGGTCCTGGTGGCATGCTTTTTACCTGCCGCCAATAACATAACGTGCCGCCAGTCCAAAATTAGCGGCATGAAAAGAATCGTAATAATCGGGGCGGGTGAAAAATATGGTTGGGCGATAATCCGCAGTTAAATTCAGCGGAATAGAAGGAAATTTATAATCTATACCACCGGTGGGATAAAATCCGAAACCAAAACCCTTATACCTGTGTTCTCCCGAAAAAGCATTATAGCCCGTTAACCCCCCGCCAATAAACCATTTTAATCCCGTAACGGGTATATCAAAATGGTGCTGGTAACTTGCAGAAACGGAAAGGCTGAATGGACGGTACCTGTTATTGACATAATAATAACCTCTTGTTCCACCACCGGCATTCAGTTCAAACGCACCTGCATTGCTCACAAATGTTTTATAGGAAAATGCAAAAAGATCATAATAAGACTCGGGTGCCAGGCGTATACCAATAGCGCTTTTATAGTCTCCCTGTGCTGTGGCAGCAACGCCCATTCCCATTGCGATCAGGGTCATGCATAACAACTTTTTCATCATAACAATTTTTAATTTGATGCGCCAAAGATATGACCGAAACAGGCATATCATATCTTGGCCAAACTTATAAGATCGTTTTTAAACAGTTCTTAACATAAATATTTTAATCTATATGCCGTGTAAATCTAAAACCGCACCAAAATTGCATTTAGCTAAAATATTATTCTTACTATATTTGACGCCTGTATGTTGAAACCAGCATTTATTTCATTGATAGTTACGGTATTGTTGCTGTTCACTGCACAATTGGCCTGTGCTCAAACAGGCACTGCTGCATTTAACCGCACTGCCTTTTATAACGCATTTGCCAGCAACAACGTCAGCAGTATCCAGAAGCAACTTGATATCGTTGACAAAAGCCTGCAGGATGGAAAAGAAGCCTTTGAAGGTGCATTAATGATGAAAAAAGCAGGACTGATCAAGGGTGCATCACACAAGCTTAAAGTATTTAAGGACGGAAAGGAAAAGCTGGAAACCATACTTGATCAATATACAAACAATGCAGAATTCCGGTTCCTGCGCCTGATGATACAGGAAAAAGCTCCCAAAATACTTGGCTACGACAAGCAATTGGAGGAGGACCGTAAATATATTGTGGAACATTTTAAAACGATGCCGGAAGCCGCCCGAAAGGCTGTTCTGGATTACAGTAAATCATCCAGGGTTTTATCGGCCGCAGACTTCTAACCCCCGGGAAAGCATGAGCAAAAAAATTTTAGCTGTTTATTTTACACAGTCAGGACAACTGGGAGACATTATTGATCATTTTACAAAACCCCTGGCATCTTCTGCCGGCATCTCTGTAGAAAAATTGCGCATTTACCCCGCGAAGCAATTTCCCTTTCCGTGGAGCTCACCTGCATTTTTCGAAGTCATGCCCGAGAGCGTGGAAGGCGTACCCGTGGAACTGGAACCTTTTGCGTTTAAAGAAGCCCGGTATGACTTAATTGTTATAGGCTATCAGCCCTGGTTTTTATCTCCCAGCATTCCTGCCAGTTCATTGTTACAGCACCCTTCATTTAAAACGCTTCTTAAAAATACGCCGGTAATTACGATCAGCGGATGCCGGAACATGTGGATCAATGCGCAGGAAAAAGTTAAGAGAAGACTAAGCGAAGCGGGTGCTGACCTGGTAGGAAATATAGCTTTGGTAGACAAGCATAGTAATTATGCCAGCCTGGTAACGATATTTTACTGGATGCTCACCGGTAAAAAAGACAGGAAATGGGGACTGTTTCCCAAACCAGGCGTGTCGGATGAGGATATTGCGAATTCCGCTATATTTGGCGAAACGGTAAAATTGCATCTCCAAAAAAGCGAATGGAGCGGATTGCAGGCCCGACTGCTGGAGCAGTACGCAGTAAACATAAAATACAGCCTGATGTTTATTGAGCGAAAAGCAGGGCGCATATTTTCCATCTGGTCGAAAATTATCAATAAAAGCAAAAAAAGGAGTGCCCTGCTTGTTGCATTCAAATATTATCTTTTAATTGCTCTTTGTATGGCAGCACCCATTATTTTACTGGTTGATGCTATATTTTTTAAGCCATTTTTGGGTAAACGCATAAAAAAACAAAAAGAATATTATGCAGGTGTTACACTGAAGTAATTGGCTGACAATGATGACAGTAATTATATCTGATAATATTCTATTTTTGAATTTCTATACATGAAGCAAATGGCATTGAACGAAGTTTATATTACAAGAACAGCCAGTTTTTTCCCCAACAGCCCTGTTCCCAACGATGAAATGGAGGAATACCTGGGCTATATCAACAACAAACCCTCCAAGTCGAAGCGGATCGTGCTGCGCAATAACGGCATTGTTAACCGGTACTATGCGTTGGAAAAAGGGGGGAGGATAACCCATACCAATGCACAAATGGCGGCCCTGTCGGTAAAAGCATTGTTCAAAGATCAACCCGAAGAAATAAAATCCATTCAGCTGTTGTCCTGCGGCACTTCGTCACCCGACCAGATCATGCCCTCTCATGGTGTAATGGTGCACGGCTGGCTCCCGGAAAGCGGCGCCATAGAAGTGGTTTCACCTTCAGGTGTGTGCTGTGCCGGTATGCATGCACTCAAATACGCCTATATGGCCATTAAAACAGGCGATGTGTCAACAGCCGTAGCCACAGGATCAGAAAGGATGTCGGCTTCTTTACGTGCAGATCAGTTTGAAGACGAAGTGCAGAAGCTGATCGAACTGGAAGAAAACCCTTATATCAGTTTTGACAAAGAATTTTTAAGGTGGATGCTGTCGGATGGTGCATCGGCTTTTTTGTTGTCGGGCAAAAAAAATGAAACGGGAACAAATCTTCGCATAGAATGGCTGGAAGGCGTGTCGTATGCACAGGAAATGGAAGCCTGCATGTATATGGGCAGCGAGAAGCTTGATGATGGAACCCTGAAAAGCTTTCTCGAATACACACCGGATGAAATAACCGAAAAGTCGGTAATGAGCATTAAGCAGGATGTAAAACTTCTTAGCGAACACATTGTTCCTTTAGGCGGAATTAAGCTCAAAGAATTATTTGATAAAAAAGGATTGACGCCTGATGATATAGATTATTTTTTACCGCACATGTCCAGCAATTTTTTCAAAAGTAAAATATATGAAAGGCTGGAATATAACGGTATGCCTATACCCTACGAGAAATGGTTTGTTAACCTGAGCACCGTAGGCAACGTTGGGGCTGCTTCTGTTTATATGATGATTGATGAATTATTTCACAGCAGTAAACTTCAAAAAGGCAATAAAATTCTTTTATTGGTTCCCGAAAGTTCCCGCTTTTCATATATGTACGGATTACTGACCGTATGTTGAGAAATGTGACAATTGAGAATTTGAAAATGGATATAGCGGCCGGCACAAGACAAAGAAATGTAATATATGAAGATCGTTGCAGGGTACAGGTTGCAAGGTCAGGTTTTGTCGTTCCACGTTTATCGCTTCACGAGGAAATGTGAAAGATGAATAGTGAATGAAGAAGGAGAAGAAAAATTCATCCGCTCATCGTTAGTATACCGGGCTGAGTACTGAATCTGGCGGCTGAAAGCTCAATGCTGAACGCTGACAGCCCAAAACAATGGCTCCATGAAAAGAGAAGACATACCCCAGGATCCCGGCGCATTGCATAATGTAACGAAGGAGGTTTCTTATGCGGTAGATGAAAACGGGAATTATGTAACGGAGCTGAGTACGGGCTGGGATGTAAAAATCAAAGCATTGGATGTTGCCTGGAATGATATCGAAAAAAAGGTTGCCGACGCCAGAAAAAAATTTTTAAACAACGAAGCGAGCCCGTTGCTGTATTTTATGGAGCTAAAGCTGATGGACATAAAAATCCTGTCGGACTATACCGGTTTTTGGAAATGGCAGGTAAAGCGTCATTTAAAGCCCCATGTGTTTGAAAAATTATCAGCCAAAAAATTACAGAAATACGCAACTGCTTTCGACATAACTGTTGACGCATTAAAAAATGTGAATCTGAATGAAACCGGAGTATAAGCATTTGCAGGCAGCACATTGTGAAAATGGTGTAACAACGAGCCTGTTACAACATTATGGAGTGCATCAAATAACAGAGCCGTTGGCTTTTGGTATTGGCTCGGGTCTGTTTTTTATTTATATCCCTTTCATGAAAGTAAATGACGGTCCGGCCATTTCCTTTCGTACCATGCCCGGCATGATCTTTAAACGCACCTGCAGATCGCTTGACATTCCTATACTGCGCAAAAAGTTCTCATCCAAAGAAAATGCGCAGCAGGCTTTGGACAAGCGGTTGCAGTCGGGGCATCCGGCTGCCTGCCAGGTAGGTGTTTTCTATCTTCCTTATTTTCCAAAAGAATACCGCTTCCATTTTAATGCTCATAATTTAATAGTGGTAGGCAAAGAAGCAGATAACTATCTGATCAGCGATCCCATCATGGAGAGCATAACCACCATGACCAGCTATGAGCTGGAGCGGGTGAGGTTTGCCAGGGGGCCGCTTGCTCCGCGCGGTCAATTGTATTTTCCAAGAGAAAAAAGAGCCGTAACCAGTGAACAAATGAAACAGGCGATCGCTACAGGCATTAAAAGAAATGTGCGTCACATGTTATATGCGCCGGGCAATATTGCCGGCATAAGCGGAATACGCTATACGGCGAAAAAAATAAAAAAATGGCGCGATTCACTGGGGCCCGAAAGATCACGCAGTTACCTGGCGCAACTGGTGCGCATGCAGGAAGAAATTGGCACAGGCGGCGGCGGGTTTCGCTTTATCTATGCCGCTTTTTTACAACAGGCTCATGCATATCATCCTGTTGATGAATTGATGGATATATCAAAACAGTTCACAAAAGCCGGTGATCTTTGGAGAGATGCTGCTATCCAGGCTTCAGGGATATATAAAGGCCGGCTTACCGAACAGCAGGACTATAATGTGATGGGCGACTATCTTTTGGATATAGCAGAACTTGAAAAGAAGGCATTCAGAGATTTAGCCACAACAGTTAAAAAATTACGTTAATGGAGAAGATGATGAATGATTCAGGTTGCAGGTTGGAGGTTGCAGGTTGCAGGGTACAAGTTGCAGGGTACAGGTTGCAGGTTCCAGGTTTCAGGTTTCAGGGCATAGGGGGCAGGATATCCTATATCCGATACTGCTATAGCCCCAACAACAGCCTCCTCTCACTTCTCACCTTTCACTTCTCACCTCTCACCTCTCACCTCATACCTCACACCTAACCCCATGCCTCCCGCCATCTATATAGAAAACCTGAGCTTCGGATACAAGGGCAATACCCGTAAAGCCGTAAAGCAATTGAATTTACAGGTGGAGCAGGGAGACCGCTTTGGTATTTTTGGGCCCAATGGTGCAGGCAAAACCACTTTAATGAACCTAATGACGGGCCTGCTGCCTTATACAACAGGATCTGTTCAATTATTGGGGCATGAAGTAAAAAACAATAAAAGATTTATCAATACATTATTTGGTTTTGTGCCACAGGATTTTTCTTTTTACCACGAACTAAGCCCCGTGGAGAATATGGAATTCTTTGGTGCATGGGCGGGACTTCATAAAAAGGAAATACAACAAAAAATAAATGATCTACTCAACATCATGTCTTTGCAGGGGGTGCGCAATAAGCCGGTCAGTACATTTTCAGGCGGCATGAAACGAAGGGTAAATCTTGCCATAGCCATAATGCATGAGCCCCGGATTTTGTTTTTAGACGAACCTACCGTGGGTGTGGATGTACAAACACGCCATGCCATAATACATTACCTGAAAGCGTTGAAGGCAAAAGGCATCACGCTTGTATACACGTCGCACCAGATGAAAGAGGCGGAAGACCTTTGTAATAAAATTGCCATGATAGATGAAGGAAGGATAATCGCCAATGATACATTAAACGAATTACTAAAAGAACACCAGCAGGATGGGCTGGAAGGATTGTTCCTGGACCTTACGGGCAGGGAATACAGAGATTAAAGGATTTGAAATTTCAAATTTTAAATTTTAAATCACTAATGTTCAAACTCTGGTCAACCATAATAAAGGATTACAGGATTTTAACCCGCGACAAAATGGGGCTTACACTTATGTTCGTAATGCCCATTATACTGGCTATTGTGATCGCTTCTGTACAAAACAGCACTTTTGAGCTGGTGAACGAAAACAAAATACCCGTTCTGCTTCTGAACAAAGATACCGGCGAACCGGCCCGCGAACTGGAGACAGCATTGTCTAAAGTGGGTATGTTTGACATTAAAAAGGTACACGATATTCAAGATGAAGCAGATCTTGAAAGCCGCATCAATACCAAAGATGCATTGGTGGCCATTGTTATACCGGCTAACTATTCGGAGGGAGTTTTAAAAAAGGCAAAGCATGTAACCGGAGAGGCCCTGAAAAATATAACCCTGCAGGAAGATAGCATCCGGACAGAAGGGCCGGATACCGTCATTCCTGTTAAATTGTATTATCATCCTGTATTGCAGCAATCGTTTCGCAAAAGCATTGATGGTATGCTGCAAAGCACATTGCAATTCATACAAAGCAAATACATTGTAAAAAATGTATACTATGCAGTAAACGAAGAGAACATACCGGATGCTCTGGAAAGACAGATCGTTACCAATCAAACTCCCGTGGCGGAAATCCCCGTTTCCAAAAGCAACAGCCGTCAAATACCCAATGCCACGCAGCATAATATTCCTGCCTGGACTATCTTTGCCATGTTTTTTATAGTAATATCGCTGGGCAGCAGTATAGTTAGAGAGAAGTTAAACGGCAGCATCATCCGGCTGCGCACCTTACCTACTTATTTTGGGTTAGCCATTGTTTCAAAACAAATAACGTATGTGCTTGTAACGTTGCTGCAGGCAGCAGTGATTTTTTCTATTGGCACGTGGTTGTTCCCTCACATGGGCTTGCCGGCATTGAACCTGCCAGCCGATAAAATCGCCCTGTTTTTCGTGACTTTTATTTGCGGAGTGTGCGCTACCAGCTTTGCAATTTGTGTAGGTGTGTTTTCCAACACGCAGGAGCAGGCAAACGGTTTTGGCGCGGTATCTGTTGTGTTGCTGGCAGCCGTTGGAGGACTGCTGGTTCCCTCCTTTGTGATGCCCGCCTCCTTTCAGTTCATCATGCGGCTGTCGCCATTGCACTGGTGCCTTGAAGCCTATTACGGGCTGTTCCTGGAAGGCGGCAATCTCCAGGATATTTGGATGAATATTATACCTTTACTGGTTATTACAGTATTATTGCAAATAATTGCGTTTTATGGATTACGGCGCAAAAGTTTGATCTGAAAATTCTGCAAATGGAAAAAGAACAATTAAAGCAACAACTCAAACAACAAATAGTTCAGTTCCTAAATCTTACAAGCGTAAAACCGGAAGACATCAAAGATGATGAGCCTTTATTCGGAGAAGGACTGGGGCTCGACTCCATTGATTCTATTGAACTGATCGTATTGCTTTCTCGCGAATACGGCATTACCATCCAGGATCCCAAAGAAGGCCGGAAAATACTGGTAGACATCAATACCATGGCCGATTATATTGCAGAACACAAAACCAAATAAACGTTTTCTATTGAGCCGGGTTTTTGTTACAGGAATGGGGATAATCAGTGCGATTGGCGATACCGTTGAAAGAAACCGTGAAGCGCTGATCAATAAGCAGTGTGGCATTACCCGGCTCTCGCTCTTCAATACAAAATATACCGGACTGCGGCCATGCGGCGAAATAAAAGTGGAAACCCATGAACTGAAAAACAAGCTGTGCGCTCACGAAAAAGGTGTTACCCGAAGCTCCGTACTGGCATTGCACGCTTTTAAAGAGGCTGTGGCCGATGCAGCACTTTCAGCCGGTCAGTTATCATCAACCCATACCGCTCTTATCGGAGCCTCTACAGTTGGCGGCATGTGCCTCACCGATGAATTGTACCGGGATGCCAACAAGAGTGAAAACGGATCTGAATATCTTTCTTCCTACGATTGTGCTTCTGTTGACCTGTATCTCCGGTTGAGATACAGCATTGGCGGAATTATAAATACGATCAATACAGCCTGCTCTTCTTCTTCCAATGCCATTATGTATGGCGCAAGATTATTAAAAAACGGTTTGGCCAAACGGGTAATTGCCGGGGGATCCGACAGCCTGGCAAAATTTACGATCAATGGATTTAATGCGCTTCACATACTTTCACCTGAAAAATGCACACCATTCGACAGAGACAGAAAAGGATTGAACCTGGGAGAAGCTGCTGCGTTTCTGGTATTAGAGAAAGAAGAAGATATTGCAGGGAAAAAAGTGTATGCCGAATTAACCGGCTATGGCAACAACAATGATGCATTTCACCCTTCTTCCCTGTCGGAAGAAGGAGACGGCCCGTTTTTATGCATGCAAAAAGCGCTGCAGGAAGCACAAATTCCCGCTTCAGCGATCAGCTTTGTGAATGCCCACGGCACAGCTACGGAAAACAACGACGCTGTGGAAAGCCGGGCTATGATCCGGCTGTTTGGGAAACCGCCGCTCTTTGCTTCTACCAAAGCCAATACAGGTCATACGCTGGGGGCCGCAGGTGCTGTAGAGGCTGTGTTCGGCATTTTAAGCCTATATCATCAGGAGATATACCCCGGACTGCATTTCAGCACTGCAATAGAAGCTACCGGTTTAAACCCTGAAACCAGTTACAGAAAAATACCGCTGAAGCATGTGATGTCTAACTCTTTCGGATTTGGGGGTAATTGCACTTCCCTGATCTTTTCGGGAGCATAAGAAGGAATAATTCTCTATCTTTCCTATGTGAACAACCCGCATTTTATGAAAAATTTATTGCTTGTCTTTGTTTTTGTATTCATCACCCGGGATGCCTGTGCACAAAGCTGTGCATCGTTTTATCTTTTGCAAAACAATAAAACTTTAACGTTTGCAGTATACAACAAAAGAGGAAATGCAAACGGAACCATCATTTATAAAATTTCCGGCATGCCTGCCAAAGGCGCCACAACTGCGGCAACCGTACATACCAATTTGCTTGATAAGGAAGGAAAATCTGTAAATAAGGGAGTCAGCAATGTAAAATGCAGCAACGGTACAATCATGATTGACATGAATCTATTCCTTCCACAGCAGCAAACCGAACAGTTCAATAAAACACATGCTAAGGTTAAAAATGCATTTCTTGAATACCCTGCTGCAATGGAAACCGGCGATCAGCTTAAAGACGGGACTTTTAATATGGAGATTGACAATAACGGTTTAAAGCAAATTTTAAAGATGCATATCTTTAACAGGAAAGTAGGCCCCACAGAAAAAATAAGCACTAAAGCAGGTACATGGGATTGTATGGCGATAAGCTACCAGGTAAAACTTAATATTCAAACAGGACCTATTGCCATACCGCTAAATTATCATGCAACGGAATGGTATGTACCCGGATTTGGTATCGTTAAAACCGTTAGTGAAGCGGGGTCAACAGAAATCGTTTCCATAAAACAGGGATAATGATTTTTGACTTCCTGCTTACGGCCTATCGCTTACCACATCTAATATAAGCTCCCCGTCTTTGGAAGGTTTCATTTGTATCTTAGCCGGCACGATAAATACACCGGAAGGGTAAATCTTTTTTACTTTTTCCATTAACTCTTCCGCATCTTCCCGCGTTCTGAAGTTGCCCATTTGAATTTTAAAATAAGGGGAATGATAAATAAAATAGGTTTTCTCTTCCGGAAAATCGCTCAGCATACGGGTTTTAACCGATAGCGCTTTTTTACGGTCGTTGGTGTTGATCACCTGCAAACGGAAACCCGACATGTTTTTGATCGTTGTTAGATATGCAACTTCATTGACCTCCCTGTTCTTTTTCACAAGTGCATTTACCCTCGGGTCGCTGTTTACGGAAACATGCTGAAGAGAATCATTCTCCGGATCCTGGGCAAATGCTCCTGAAGCAATAAAAAAAGCAATAGCGCAAATACATATTCTTTTCATGCTGCTTATTTAATAAATATTATGTTGAATGCTAATGTACATACTCTTTTATATAGTCACCAGGAGCAAAATACACTTTAGCTTTTCATAATGTTAAATAAAAACCGTACCAATTATTGGCCCGCCTGTTTCATAATATCAACGCTGCTGCTGCATCCTATACGATCTGCTCCGGCAGCAATGAGCTCGCAGGCAAATGAGAAATCACGAATGCCACCCGAAGCCTTTACCCGGATATGCGGCGGAAGGTGCTGCCTCATGAGCCGGACAGCTTCAACAGTAGCCCCTTTCCCATTGACGCCGGTAGAGGTTTTTAAAAAATCTACTCCTGCAGCGCCATACAATTCACAGCATTTGATGATCTCGTCGCTGGTCAATAACCCGGTTTCTATAATAACTTTTATTAAGCGCCCCCTGTTCCTGATCACAGGTAGCAGGGCATTGATCTCGCTGGCAATAAACTGCCAGTCATTGTTTTTTATAGCAGCAATATTGGCTACCATATCCAGCTCATCAGCTCCGTCTACTACAGCCAACACTATTTCTGCCAGTTTTGCTTCAATGGCCGAATATCCAAAAGGAAATCCTATTACAGCAGCGGTTTTTATTGCTGAACCGGCAAGCAATCCTACAGCTTTCTTAACGTATAAAGGGGGAACACATACTGCAGTGAAACGATATTCAAGCGCCTCCCGGCAAAGCTTTTCAATATCGGCAACGGTTGCACCGGGTTTTACATTAGTGTGATCAATATAAGCGGCAATGTTCAATTTGAGATTTGATGAGTGAATAGTGAAGGGTGAATGGTGAATTCACTGCCCGCCATTGGCTGTTCCCGTACGCCCTATACCTTATACCTACTCCTTATACCCTGCTAAGCCTCCTTACCATGGCATTGCTTGTATTTTTTACCGCTGCCGCAGGGACAGGGATCATTTCGTCCGATCTTGGGCCCAACTTTAATCGGCTCCCGCTTTGTGGCGGTGCCGGAAGGATCAAAATAGTCATTTTCATTTGCCGCATAATCGTCGCCACGGGCATCAATTTCGTCCTTATTGGCTCTCATCCTGCTCATGTCGGTTTTCTGTTCCCTGCCTTCCCGGATCTGTCCCGCATTTTGCTCACCAGGTATAGCAGCATGGCTGAGGAATGAAACGATATCCCTGTTTATGTCTCCATCCATGTTACGGAACATCTCAAACGCCGAGGTTTTATATATCACCAACGGATCTTTTTGTTCATATACCGCCGTTTGTACGCTGTGCTTCAAATCATCCATCGCTCTAAGATGCTCTTTCCAGGCGTCATCAATAACGGCGAGCGTAATGGTTCTTTCCAGGGCGTTTGCCAGTTCCGTTCCTTTCGATTCTAAGGTCTTTTTCATGTTTGCCAGTACCTGGATCCCCTTTTTGCCATCCGAAAAAGGCACCACCACATTTTCGATATGGTTGCCCTGCATGAGCTTAATATTCTGAAATACGGGCATGGATTGCTTCGTGAGGTTTTCCTTACGTTCCTGGTAATGCGCAGATGCTTCACTATACAAATGCTCCGCTATCTTATTGATATCCCCCTTCATAAACTCATCGTGCCCGATAGTAGTATCAATACCAAAATGAATGATGGCAGCCAGCTTAAAGCCTTCATAATCTTCCTGCTCGCGGAAAGAATTGATCAACCCTTCAGAAACATTGTAAAATGCATTATCCAGGTCAAGCGCCAGCCGGTCGCCAAACAATGCATGCTCACGTTTGGTATATACTACATTGCGCTGCTTGTTCATCACATCATCATACTCAAGCAAACGTTTACGGATACCGAAATTATTTTCTTCTACTTTTTTCTGCGCTCTCTCAATACTTTTGGTGATCATGCTGTGCTGGATCACCTCACCTTCCTTATACCCCATCCTGTCCATCAGCGAAGCAATGCGTTCACTGCCAAACATACGCATCAGGTCGTCTTCGAGCGATACGTAAAATTGCGAGGTGCCGGGATCACCCTGCCGGCCGGCACGACCGCGCAACTGTCTGTCTACGCGGCGCGACTCATGTCTTTCCGTACCGATAATAGCAAGCCCGCCCGCTTCCTTAACACCAGGACCTAATTTTATATCCGTACCGCGGCCAGCCATGTTGGTGGCAATGGTAACAGCTCCGTTTAAGCCTGCCTCCAGCACTACCTGCGCTTCGCGGGCATGTTGCTTTGCATTCAACACATTGTGCGGTATTTTTCGTGCATGCAGCATTTTGCTCAGCAATTCACTTACTTCTACTGAGGTAGTACCCACCAGGCAGGGACGCCCGCTATTGCGCAGTTTATCAATTTCTTCAATTACCGCTTTATACTTTTCGCGCTTGGTTTTATATACCAGGTCCTGCTCATCTTTACGTGTAACGGGTATGTTGGTAGGAACAGAAACCACATCTAATTTGTAAATGCTCCAGAACTCGCCCGCTTCCGTTTCCGCAGTACCCGTCATACCCGATAGCTTGTGGTACATACGGAAGAAATTCTGCAAAGTAACGGTAGCATAGGTTTGCGTAGCAGCCTCTACTTTTACATTTTCTTTGGCTTCAATGGCCTGGTGCAAACCATCGCTGTACCTCCGGCCTTCCATAATACGGCCCGTTTGCTCATCAACAATTTTCACCTGCCCTTCTACTACAATATATTCTACATCGTTCTCAAATAAGGCATATGCTTTCAGCAGCTGCTGCACCGTATGTATGCGATCTGCTTTTTGCGCATACTCACTCAACACTTCTTCCTTTTTGCGCAACTTATCTTCCGGGCTATCACCGCCCTTTTCAATATCAGATAGCTGGATGCTGAGGTCAGGCAGTATAAAAAAGTTGGGGTCTTCACCCCCTTTTGTAATATATTGCAATCCTTTATCTGTAAGCTCTACCTGGTTGTTCTTTTCATCAATGTGAAAAAACAATTCCTCATCCACAATATGCATGTTCTTTCCCTGGTCGGCCATGTAAAAATTTTCTACCTTCTGCAATTTCACACGGATACCCGGCTCACTCAGGTATTTGATCAGTGACGTAGTCTTGGGCAGCCCACGGAATGCACGCAGCAATGCAAGCCCTCCTTCCCGGATATCGTCTTTGCCTTCCGCTATCAGCTTTTTGGCTTCAATCAACGCCTTGTTCACGACCTGCTTTTGCGCTTCCACCAACTGGTGTACGCGGGGCTTCAACTGAATATATTGCTGATCATCGCCGCCTTTTGATATGGGACCTGAAATGATCAGTGGCGTACGTGCATCATCAATCAATACGCTATCTACTTCATCCACCATACCGTAATGATGCTTGCGCTGCACCATTTCATCAGGGTTATGAACCATATTATCACGCAGGTAATCAAAACCAAATTCGTTGTTGGTTCCGTAGGTTATGCTTGCCTGGTAGGCTTTTCTCCGGTCGGCGCTGTTGGGATAGTGCCGGTCTATACAATCTACCGTAAGCCCGAGAAATTCATATAAAGTACCATTCCATTCAGAGTCGCGCTTGGCCAGGTAATCATTTACCGTAACAATATGTACCCCCTCATCAGCCAGGGCATTCAGGTAAGCCGGCAAGGTAGATACCAGCGTTTTACCTTCACCGGTAGCCATTTCGGCAATTTTTCCCTGGTGCAATACAACACCGCCAAGCAACTGCACATCATAATGCACCATGTTCCACGTAATAAGGTTGCCACCGGCCAGCCAGCTGTTCTTATACGTTACCTTATCGCCCTCAATAGTAATATGCTGCTTTTTAACACTCAGCTCCCTGTCCAGTTCTGTAGCAGTGGCTACCAGTTCCGTATTATTTGCAAAACGACGTGCCGTTTCTTTCATAACAGCGAAGGCTTCCGGCAGAATTTCATCAAGCACTTCTTCGAGCTTTTCATTGCGCTGCTTGCCCAGCTTATCTATTTGCTGGTATATTTCATCCTTTTGCATTATTTCGGTAAATGCCAGTTCTTCCGCCTTTTGCTTAAGTTCCGCTATTTCATTATCAACAGTTGAAACATGCTGCTTAATACGGGACTTGAATTCCGTGGTTTTATTTCTCAGCTCATCATTGGAAAGCGATGCATAAGAAGTAAAATACGCATTGATCTCATCTACGTAGTGCGAAATATTTTTAATATCTTTTTCCGATTTGTTTCCTCCAAATATCTTAGAGATAAATTGCAACATATTGAGAATGTGTTAATAAGATATGCTTATGATATTGTGCCGGGTTAATTATAATATGCTGTATTGGTGAATAGTGAATAGGGAATGGTGAATGGTGAATCATTCTCACTATTCATTTTTATGCTCCCGCTTTTCACGATACAATACGTTATATGATCAACTTAACTCCGGCTCTCCTTTTTTCTGACAAATATAATGCTGTTTTTACGGGCAGCCATAATGGCAGAAAGGGAACAAAGGTAAGAAAACTACGAAAGAGGAAAAGAAATTTGATCCTGTTAACAGAAGGTTTGAAAAGTTTATGGTTTATCGTTTATAGTTCGTCGTTCAAACCAGAAACTATAAACTTTATCACTACCCCAAGCCCAGTTCAAAATGCTTTTCGGGTATCTGCACATCTAAAAAGCCCTTTTTCTGCAAGCGGTTCCTGAAGTCCTGCTGCACATCGTATTCGCCATGAACAAGAAACAAAGTTTTCACTTTCCTGGGATTCTGACAGGCAAGGAACTGGCTCAGGTCTTCATAGTCGCCATGGGCGCTCATGCTGCGGATGGAGCCAATCTCAGCATTTACCTGGTGATAAACCCCAAAAATAGTTACTTCTTTTGCGCCGGCTATCAGCCTTCCTCCCAGGGAATGAGGCTCGCAATAGCCGGTAAATAAAATAGTATTGCGGCTGTTTTCTATGGTATTGCTGATGTGATGTTTTACCCTGCCGCCTTCGGCCATGCCGCTGGCAGAAATAATGACGCAGGGCTCATTACGGAAATTGAGCAGCTTCGATTCATCAACCGACTTAATGAACTTCAGTCCTCTGAACCCAAAAGGATCCTCGTCTGATTGTAATATCTTCTGAATGGTATTGTTAAAATACTGAGGATATTTCTTTACGATCTCAGTAGACTTAACACTAAGGGGACTATCTACAAAATAATCCAGGTCGGGCAATCTTCTTTCCAACTCTAACTGGTTAAGCGCAAATAAGATTTCCTGTGTACGCCCCACACTAAAGGCAGGCACTACCAGCTTACCTTTTTTTTGTATGCACGCTTTTTCAATCCATTGCAGCACCTGGTCGGGCGTTGTGGTATGCTGGTCGTGAAGGCTGTTGCCGTAAGTTGATTCGAGTAAAATATAATCCGCCTGCGGAAAAGTTTGGGGTGAACGTAAAATAACATCCCTGTAACGCCCTACATCACCGCTAAAGCTGATGCGCGTAGCTTTGCCGTTCTCTGTTATTTTCAGGTGTGCTGCAGCGCTCCCGATAATATGCCCCGTATCGGTATACAACAATTCAATACCCTTTTCTATTGTAAACCAACTGCCATATTCTACTGTTCTGAAAAAGCCACTGGTTTTTTTTGCATCTTCCGTATTGTAAAGAGGTTGCAGGTATCCCTGGCCGGAAGCAGCTCTTCGTTTATTGATGTACTTTACTTCATCTTCCTGTATGCCGGCCGAATCCTCAAGCAATACTTCCGTTAACTCGCGGGTGGCGGGTGTGCAGAATATCTTCCCCCTGAAACCATCTCTCACCAACCTGGGTAATAATCCGCTGTGATCTATATGTGCATGCGACAATACCACGTAATCTACTTCCGGCGGATTAAACCCCCAGTCCCTGTTCAGCACATCTGTTTCTTTACCCAGCCCCTGGAACATCCCGCAATCCAGCAGTATTTTTTTCCCGCTTTTTAAAGTGATCAAATGCTTTGAACCTGTTACGGTACGGGCTGCGCCATGAAATGCTATTTTCATATAGTAACGTTTTTTTAAAATATCCGGAAAAGCGGGAATCTATATTTAAAGAAACAAGTTCCCGATAAATTTTTAAACCCAAAAAAATACTTCACCCGGAGGGGCTGTCTAAAAAACCAATGTTTTGCCGCAAAGCCGCAGGGGCACAAAGAAAAACCTTACATCAGTTAACCAGCTCCCAAACCTCAATCGCGTACGGCGAAACAGACATCTCTATATTCCCGGTTTTCACAAGAGCAGCAGCTTCACCAAATAAATGTTGCAGGCGTTTATTTGCAAATGAAATTTTACCGGCACCGGCGTTGATATGTAACGCTTCAGCATTGCCGGTTAAGTTGATGGCTATAATTATAACCTGGTCTTCATTGTACCGCATAAAGGAATATACATTGGCTGAATTGTTTTGGAGCGTTTTATATTTCCCGTATGCAATAGCGGCATTTGATTTTCTTAAAGCGATGAGCTGCTTATAAAAGTTCCATAACGAATTCCGGTCATTTTTTTGTTCTTCCAATGAAATACCATCGTCACGTACCAAATAGCTGTCCTGCCACCAGGGACCGGTGTCTTTGTACCACAAAGCCATCCCCTGCCGGTAAATATCTTTATACCATTTAAATGCTTCGCGCCGCGGGATATCATTTCCATCGGATATGCCGTATTTTCCAAAACCGCCATCCCCTGTCATCCCCAGCTCCTGACCGTAATAAACCGCCGGCGTTCCTGCCAGTAACAGGTTTAAGGCAGCGCCTGTACGCAATTTATATTCATCACCCAAAACCTGTGTAGCAAAACGTTGCGTATCATGATTCTCTATAAATACTATGTTCTGGTTAGGATCAGGCGCCATATTGAAAGTGATCGCGGCTACCCGGTCTATTTCATCTTTATTAAATGTAAGCATTGCCTCCCTGAGTGGAAAGGCAAATACACGGTCTGCACCACTTTCCTTTATATGATCGTCACCAAACGAATCCCAGTCGGTTTGTTCGGCAATAAAAACCAGTTCCGGTCTGAGTTCTTTCAGCTTACCGATCAAAGGCTTCCAGAATGTTTCAAACAGATTGCTGAGCCGCTTTTTATTGTCGAGCGTATCCATCATATGGTCCAGCCGGAAACCATCTACGCCGTCTGTTGCATTACCCGGATCGGCCCAGTAGCTGAAAAGCCTGTACATATAATCCTGCACTTCTTTATTGTGCAGGTTAACAGTGGTAATGTTCCGGTAAACCGCATCATAGCCATGCAAGCCGCTGATATCGAATATGATGGTTTCCGGTATTTTGTTTTCTTCGTCTTTATACAACAAATACTCACTGAAGGGCGAATGCGGGTTTTCGTAAGCATCTTTATACCATGCATGATCTTCGGTTATATACTGGATCTCCATATCCATGTATATTTTCATACCGCGCTGATGTGCTTCCCTTACCAGTGAAAAATATGATCCGGCCGTTCCGTATGCGGGATCAATGGATTCAAAATCGTCCGCAAAATAATTGTGATAATAGGCAGACCTGTACAGGGGTGTAAGCAGGATGGAAGTAACGCCCAGGTCCTGCAAATAACCCAGCTTTTGTTTCAACCCGTTCAGGTCGCCATGCTTATCGTTATTGCTGTCAAAAAAGCTGCGCTGAAATACGTGATAAATAATTTCGGCACTGGAAGAATTACCGGTATAGCTCTTTTTTAGATGCATATTAAAAGAAAACGCTGCGGTGAAAAAGCGAGCTCATGATCATCAAATCTTATTTTGACAGGATGGTCAGTTCCGTGCGTCTGTTCCGGGCTCTCCCTTCTTCGGTGGCATTGCCGGCCACAGGCCGGGCATCACCAAACCCTTTGTATTGCAGACGTGCGGCTTCAATGCCTTTGGTAATAAGATAATCTACTACCGCTTTTGCCCGGTTGTTCGACAGCTTTACATTATCGGCTGCATTACCTGTATTATCGGTATAACCGCTGATCAGTATTTTAATGCCGGGATTATCGTTAAGCAATTCCACCACACGGTTGAGCTCGGATACGGATTGCTGTTTTAATTCAAACTCGTTAACATCAAAAAAGATATTGTTGAGAATAACCGATGCGTTTGCTTCTACAGGCTGCAGCCCGATATCAATGGTATAGGTTGAGTCGGGTGTTTTTTGACTGAAAGGAAAGTTCCTTGAGTAAAACAGGTATCCTTTCCGGTTTACATTAAATGCATAATCCCTGCCCAATGGCAGTGTGATGAGATAATGTCCGCTTTCATCGGTTTGCACTTTTACAAGGGTTTGCCCTGTAGCAATATCAATCAATTCCACTGCAGAAGGCAACCCTTCCCGTGTGGTGCTGTCAAATACTTTTCCCTGCACCCATAATGTTTTGTTGGGGCGTATATCCTCCCGCATTTCAAAAGTATAAATATCAAGTCCGCCACGCGTGTCGGGCCTGTCGCTGGCATAATACGCGGTCTTACCATCTGCCGCTACCACCAGGCTGCCTTCATTTTCGGTAGTATTGATAGGATAGCCCAGGTTTTCAACATTATCCCAGCTGCCATCGCTTTGCCT
>NZ_DAOMOZ010000061.1:0-21819 GCF_035444585.1 Agriterribacter sp. | reverse complement strand
TGCAGGCGCCCGGAACAAAAACGGCTCAAACGCATTATCATGCCGGCGGCTGGGTAATGCATCCCATTACCAATGTATGGGGCTTTACCGCTCCGGGGGAGCATCCAGGCTGGGGATTGCATGTGGGCGCCAGCGCATGGATGAACCAGCACTTGTGGGAGCATTATGCATTTACAAAAGATGTAACATATCTGAAAAGAGTATTCCCCATATTACAGTCTGCCGCGGCGTTTTATCTCGACTGGCTGGTAAAAGACCCCGTATCGGGGAAATTGGTATCCGGTCCCGCAGCTTCGCCGGAAAATAATTTTACGGCGCCCGATGGCAGCCAGGCAAGCATCAGCATGGGCCCGTCACACGATCACCAGGTGATCCACGATTTATTTGCGAACACATTAGATGCGGCTGAAGTTTTGGGGATAAATAATGAAACAATTGACAAAATAAGATCGGCGATCGATCAGATCCCGGGCCCGGCCATCGGTTCCGACGGGAGGCTGATGGAATGGGCAAAAGAATTTAAAGAAGTGGAACCGCAGCACCGGCACGTTTCGCATTTGTTTGCATTGTATCCCGGACACCAGGTATCTTATTACAAAACACCGGTACTGGCACAGGCAGCCCGCAAATCGCTTGAACGAAGAGGCGATGGCGGAACCGGCTGGTCGCTGGCGATGAAGATCCGTTTCTGGGCGAGGCTCCACGATGGCGATCATGCGCTGAAGCTGATTAACCGTTTGTTGGATCCGGTACATTCGAGCGGTGTGGAAATGACCAATAGCGGCGGCACCTATAATAATTTGTTCTGTGCGCATCCGCCATTCCAGATTGACGGTAATTTCGGTGCAACCGCAGGCATTGCCGAAATGTTATTGCAGAGCCACGAAGATTTTATTGAATTATTGCCGGCTCTTCCGGCTTCCTGGAAGAATGGCGAAGTAAAAGGGTTATGTGCAAGAGGCGGTTTTGAGCTAAGCATGAAATGGAAGGGTGGAAAGCTTGCAGACGCCGTGCTGCTTTCTAAAAAAGGCGGGGCCTGTAAAATAAAATATGCCAATGCAGAAATGAGCCTGCAAACAGTTGCTGGGAAAACCTACCCGCTCAGCAGGTTGGTGAAATAGGAGATGAGCAGTGTCTGTAAAACGGTCGGCACCCGACGCAGGAGGAGCAGACCGTACAGGTCTTACCAGTAGCTGTTATCCGGCTTGCTGCTAAAGCTCAACTGTTTGTTATGCCAACGGCGCTTGCCGGCAGGCAGGGAAGCATCTGTCTCCGCTCAAACATCACGGACACCACCATGAGGTACAGAAATCGTATTTGCAGCGAATAGGTTTAATGTGAAAGGAGTTCATTAATTTTGTACCGTACAACCCTCAACCTTCAGCCAAAGAAAACATTTTTTGATGACTGCATACATTCCGTTGGGGCAGTTACCCGTGCGGTATTGTAAAATTAATTATTGAATATAAAATAACCATAAACGCAGAACGATGAAACTTACATATGATCCCCGTTATCCATCCATAGACGATTTAAGAGAAAAAGCCAAAAGAAAGATACCACGATTTGCATTTGAATACTTAGACGGAGGATGTAATGAAGATGTAAACCTGCACAGGAATACCGCCGAAATCCGTAAGGTGGAATTGCTTCCCCAATACCTGGATGTGCATACGGGCTCCGATATGCGGACGGAATTGTTTGGTCATACCTACGATGCTCCATTTGGCATTGCTCCGGTAGGGCTGCAGGGGCTGATGTGGCCAAAGTCTCCGGAAATATTAGCGAAAGCTGCGTTTGAACACAATATCCCTTTTATTTTAAGTACGGTAAGCACCAGCAGCATTGAAACAATCAGTGAAATTACAGAAGGCAGGGCATGGTTTCAATTGTATCATCCCACAGAAAACAGACTGAGAGATGATATTATCAAAAGGGCCGAAGCTGCACATTGTCCCGTACTTGTTATTCTTTGCGATGTACCCACTTTTGGATATCGTCCGCGCGATATAAGAAATGGTTTGGCCATGCCTCCTAAAATGTCGCTTAAAAACATGCTCCAAATTGCGGGCAGTCCGGATTGGGCGATCAGAACACTGTTCAATGGGCAGCCGGCTTTTGAAACCTTAAAACCGTATACGCCCAAAGGGCTTGATTTAAGGCGACTTGGTGTGTTTATGGATCAAACTTTTTCGGGAAGGCTGAATGAAGAAAAGATTGCGCCTATACGTGATATGTGGAAAGGAAAGATTGTGTTGAAAGGGGTGGCAAGTGAATCAGATACCGAAAAAGCAATTCAATTGGGGCTTGATGGAATTATCGTATCTAACCATGGGGGAAGGCAGTTGGACGCTGGTCAGTCAACCATAAAGCCACTTACGGCTATTGCCGAAAAATATGGTGATAAAATAAAAGTAATGATGGACAGTGGTTTAAGATCAGGGCCGGATATAGCAAGGGCACTCGCGTCGGGAGCCGGGTTTACATTTCTGGGCAGGTCATTCATGTATGGCGTGGCTGCGCTGGGTGCGGCCGGAGGAAATCATACCATTTCCATTTTAAAAACGCAGCTTCAGCAGGTTATGGAGCAAATTTGCTGCGAAAAAGTAAGCGACTTTCCCAAGCACCTGGTAACTCAGAAATGATCATACTTTCCACATGGTGCCGGAAGGGTAGGTAAAAGCTTCCATGGTGCTGCTTTTCATGGTTATGCTGTAGCCTGGCGCTAACGGTGGCATATAGTTGCCGTTTTTGATCACAACGGGATGCAGGAAGTGTTCGTGCAGGTGGTCTACATATTCTGTGATCCGGTTGTTCAATGATCCGCTGATGGCGATGTAGTCTATCATAGACAGGTGCTGCACGTATTCGCACAACCCCACGCCTCCTGCATGCGGACATACAGGTATATTAAATTTTGCGGCCATCATCATTATGCTCAATACTTCATTTACGCCTCCCACACGACAGCTATCAATCTGGCAAATGTCAATAGCACCACTTTGTAAAAATTGCTTGAACATCACTTTGTTCTGACAATGTTCACCTGTAGCTACTTTAACGGGTGAAATGGCTTTGCGAATGGCCAGGTGACCCAAAATATCATCGGGACTCGTAGGCTCTTCAATCCACCACGGATCAAATTTTGACAGGTGTTCCATATTTTGAATGGCTTCCTTTACATCCCACTTTTGGTTGGCGTCCATCATAAGCTTTATATCACTCCCGATTTCTTCTCTTATGATCTGTGCTCTCCGGATATCATCATTGATATTTGCACCTACTTTCATTTTTAAGTGTGTCCAGCCTTCACTTCTTGCCTGCCTGCTTAAGTAACGGATCTTTTCTTCGGAGTATCCCAGCCATCCCGCAGAAGTGGTATAAGCCGGATAACCGTTTTTCAACAGAAAATCTATTCTTTGCTGTTTGCCGTCTTCCCGCTTCTTAAGCATGCCTGTGGCCTCTGCGGGAGTAATTGCATCTGTAAGATAAGTGAAGTCAATACAGGCAACCAACTGTTCGGGAGTCATGTCCGCAAGGAGCTTCCATAATGGCTTTTTTTCGGCTTTTGCATAGAGGTCCCAGACAGCGTTAACCAGTGCGCCGGTTGCCATATGGATTACTCCTTTTTCGGGACCTAACCATCTTAGCTGACTGTCGCCCGTTATCATCCGCCAAAAGCCTGCCATATCCGATGTTATTGCATCAATTGATTTTCCCGTCACTAAACCAGACAGGGATCTGATGGCCTCAACACATAATTCATTTCCCCTCCCTAAAGTAAAGGTGAGACCGTGACCTTCAAAAGAAGGATCATTGGTTTTAAGTATTACATAAGCTGCAGAGTAATCCGGGTCGGCGTTCATAGCGTCCGACCCGTCTAAGGTTTTGCTGGTGGGGAACCTGATGTCCCTGGTTTCAACAGCAGTTATGATCAGTGCCATCAAATAAAGCGTTATGTTTAAAGATATCGAATCACTCCTCCCCAAAAACCTGGTGTGTTGAAACGGCTATCCTGTTCCACGAATTAATGACAATGATTTGCATAATGATTTGCGCCAGCACATTTTCGCCATAAAAGCCCAAAGCCTTGTTGTACGTTTCATCGCTTACGCCGTCTTTTGCAATGAGGGTAACCTCCTCCGTTAGCTGCAGCACTGCTCTCTCTTCATCTGTAAACAACGGGGATTCCTTCCAGGCAGACAAGGCAAATATTCTTCGCTGTGTTTCGCCGATCTTCAGCGCTTCCTGTGTATGCATATCAATGCAATACGCGCAGCCGTTGATCTGTGAAGCCCTGATCTTTATCAGCTCCCGGAGCAAGTGTGGTATCGCCGAACTTCTGACATATTGTTCCATTGCAAGCATGGCCTTGTAGGCCTGGGGTTCTGTTTTTAGGATGTTTATTCGTTTCATCATTTGTTATTTATTAAATTGTTTAAATAAGCGGTAGTGACCGGGTTTTCTTTCACCTCATCCATTCCTTCGTACCGCAATAATTTTTCCGCGGTATTTTTTATGGCGTTGATGGCGATCTTTAAAAACCCCGGGCCGAGACTTAACCTTGCCACACCGGTTTTTTGTAATGCCTCAAAACCGGGGATGCCCGGGAGCAATAAAATATTTACAGGCAGCCCAACGGCTTTTATAACAGCTTCCATATCATCTGTTGTTTTTAGAAAGATGGGATAAAAACCATCGGCCCCTGCATCTTTATATGCCTTGCCTCGACGAATGGCTTCATCTAATTTTTCTGCGACCGGTAAATGACCCGCTTTCAGGTATACATCTGTGCGGGCATTGATAAAAAGTGATGCTCCCATTGCCAAAGCCGTATTTCTTATAAGGCTTATTTTTTCACATTGCATTTCCACGGGAGCAAGTGAATCATCTTCATGGTTGCCATCCTCAATATTAATTCCGGCGATCCCTGCATCTATGAGCTTTTTAATATTTTCTGAAAGCGTATGATCGTTTTTTGCATAGCCGCTTTCAATATCTGCCGTAACAGGAATATTTACACGCTTTACTATTCTTTGCAGGATGGTCAGCAGATCGGTAAAAGGAATTTTTTCCCCATCGGGATAGCCGTTACTAAAAGCAATGGAAGCGCTTGCAGTGGCGATGGCGGGATATCCCATGCTCTCCAGCAATGCTGCGCCCAACGGATCCCATATATTAGGAAGCACCAGTAGCCTGCCGGTGTGGTGAAGTTGCTTTAAGGCTTCTCCCTGTTGCATTTGAGTATGATTGAATGATGACATTTTTTGTATTTTAAAATGTACAGTGACGGTTGTATTATGATATTGCCGTGATCAGCCCGGTTTGGTTTTGTGCAGAACCAGCTGTATTTTATTTCTTAATTCGGGTATGGTTTCTTCCATAAACCACGGATTTATGGTAATCCAGTTTTGATTCCGCGGAGAAGGGTGGGGCAGAGGAAAATACCGGGGAAGATATTCTTTATAGCGCTTTACCGTTTCCGTGAGATTGATCTTAGCCGCTTTTTTCAGATAATAACGTTGCGCATATTGCCCTATTAACAATATGAGCGGACTACCCTTTATGCTTTTTAAGATGCGTGGGTGCCAGAGCGGCGCACACTCGGGTCTGGGAGGCAGATCGCCTGAAGCGGCTTTTCCGGGGTAGCAAAAACCCATAGGCATTATACAAAAAGCTTCGGGATCATAAAAAGCGGCTTCATCTACATTCATCCATTCCCTTAATTTCCTTCCGCTTGCATCGTTCCACGGAATGCCTGTTTCATGAACGCGCTTTCCGGGCGCCTGGCCGATGATGATTATTCTTGACTGGCTGCTCAGCTGAACAACCGGGCGGGGGCCCAGCGGCAAATGATCTTTACAAATTTCACATCTTTGTATTCTTTTTAAAAGCCTGTCCATTATAAGTTCATCAAAAAATTGATGCAAAGTTAGTTTATAATGAGGTATGAGGGGTAGGGTGTAAGGTGTAGGGTGAAAGGTGAAAGGTGAAAGGTGAAAGGTGTAAGGTGTAAGGTGTAAGGTGTAAGGTGTAGGGTGTAAGGTGTAGGGTGTAAGGTAGGGTATAAGGTATAAGTGTAAATGCACCATTCACTACTCACTACTCACTACTCACTATTCACTACTCACCATTCACTGCTCACTATTCACGTTTCACATAGCTCAACCTCCCGTTTATAATTCTGGCGGGAGCGGTATAGGGATGTTCCCCGGCTTTTTCAATGCCCGTGATGTGCCATACTTTCCATCCCCCTGCTTTGAGATAATCAGAAACCAGGCTCCTGTGGCAGCGCCACCACACTGCCTCCGAACACATATACGCGGTACGTTGTTCCAATGCCCGCTTTTCGAGTGCTGATATTCCTTCTTTAAAAGCATCTGTTTCCATATAATCGGCATAGCCGCGAAAAGCAGGATGCCTCCATTCCGTATTTTTGGAGTCGGGGTTTTCTTTTCTTCTGCCACCCAGGTCCTTCAAATGAATATATTGAATATGACTTTTGGGTAAGGCAATTTGTAAGCTTTCTTTGTTGAAGTGAGGAAATTTGCGCGATCGGGGATAATTCCTGATGTCTGCTACCAGCTCAATCCCGAAGGAATGTAACATTGCTGTAAATTCCTCAAAAGGGTGTGTGGAATGACCGATGGTCCAGATCGTTTTTTCTTCTTTTTTCATAAGGTTTGATCCAACAGCTATAAGCTACTGTATTGCTTTTTTACCTGTAAGATTGTTGGTGATAGAATTTTGTGTTTCACGATGGTAAATATAAGTGGGGAGATCCGTTTTCATTACGGTTGAACCCGACTGAATGACCCGGTCTAAAAAATCAGCATCATGTCCCAGGGACATAGCAGAGAAGCCTTTCATCAAAAATGCCAGTTTTCTCTCAATAAAGAAAGTGCCGCCAATTGCGCAGTTGCGCAGGTGAATCATTTTTTCATAATTGAATCTGTCGGGCACGTAAGGGCTTCCGATTATTTTTACACCGCCATGTAAAAAATCAACACCTTTTTTCTGAATAATGGCTTTTCTCGTTGCAAGATGATCAGCGGTAAACTCGTCATCCGAATCCAAAAATGTAATATACTTCCCGGTTGATAATAAAATTCCGGAGTTCTTCGATGCCACACAACCTTTGCTCACCTGCCTGATGTAGGTTATTTTATTGTTTAACTTCAGGTAAGGAGTAATTTGAATGTGCGTGTCATCCGTGCTGCCATCGTCTACAACAATGGCTTCCCAGTTTTTTTCTGTTTGGATGATCAAAGAATGCAGGGCCCGTTTTAAGAGATTTGCCCTGTTGTAAGAAGTAATGATTATAGAAAAAAAAGGCAAATGAATTGATGCGGCCGTATGTTCAGCATGGTCCATTCTTATGGTATCATAACGGTGATAAATATTCCTTATCAAAGGTACATCTAATTGCAGCGTTACGTTTGCTGCAAATGAATATTTACCAATATCGAAAATCTACAATCTTCAGGTGCCGGGCCTGATTAACCTTCCGTAGTTCTACTCGGAAGTTAAGTGCACAACTTCAGGCGCTTTTCCCCAATGCGGGGGAACTTCAGAGGCAGTAAGCAATGGCATGGAAGAACCAACCCCTCCCAGGTATTGTACCGTATTTTGAAATACTACTTTTTTTATTTTGTAGAATCGGATGGCATATGAGCACATAACACAGGGTTCATGTGTTGTATACATCACACAGCCGGATAAATCATTGGTTTTCAGCTTTGCTACCGCAAATCGTACAGCCTCCAGTTCTGCATGACAGGTAATATCATTTTTACTTTTGCCGGCTTCCTCAGCCTCGCTCACAATTTCACCTGCTTTTATAATAATGGCGCCCACAGGTGAATTACCCCTCGCCGCCGCTGCTTTGCCTAACAGCCGGCAGCGCTCCATATAATAGCTGTCGCTTTTCATATATAAGCTGTCGGGTCGTGATGGGTTAAATGGTTATTTAAAATCATACTTTTTCTACCGCTTCCATTTCATCCATGGCCAAAGCCGAGTGTGCATAAGCGGCGCCGGCACGCATTTCAGCGGCTACCCACACCGCTTCCATGATCTCTTCCTTATTTGCGCCCTTTCGCATTGCCTGCGCCGTATGCGAGTGAATGCAATAGGGGCATTGCGTTACATGAGCCACCGCCACGGCAATCAGTTGCTTTGTTTTTTCCGGCAGAGCGCCTTCTTTAAAAACGGTTTTGCTGAAGGTTCGCCAGGTTTCTATTATTTCAGGAGCGAGCGCCGCTCTTTTTTCGCTGTTTTCTCTCGTTGCCGCAGCATATAATTGTTCACTTTTCATATTCGTTGTTTTATTCCGGTAAAAAAATATTTCAGAAAAACGTTGCCGGTCCATACGGGGTTAGTCATTGATGTTTCCTCATTTTATTCTGAAATGGCAGCTTTCCGTAGATTTGGATTTAAAATTCCTCAGTAACGATTTTGCTTTTATCTGCTCCCAGTTCGTTAAGCGTTTTCGCAATGTCTTCCACCATCGCATCCGGTCCGCAGATGTAAAAATACTGCGACAGATCCTTTATTTTTTCCCGGAGGTAAGCTGTATCTATTTTCCTGCTTTCGTATGGCGCTGTTTTTTCCTGGGTAAGCGTGTTGATGAAATGACTGCCCAGCATTTTTCCGAACTCTTCTTTAAGAATAATATCCTTTGCAGTTCTGTTGGAAAAGATCAGCCGGTTCTCTCCCAGTCCGGCGTCTTTATGCAACTGTCTTAAAATGGCGATAAAAGGCGTAACACCGGCTCCGCCTGCAATAAAAGTACCTTCACCTTTATAGTGAATAGCTCCCCAAACATCGTGTAGTATCAGCTCATCACCTGCTTTTAATTTCCCCAGGGCATTGGTAACACCATCGTGATCGTCATATATCTTGATCGTAAATTCAAGGTGATCCCAGTCGTTTAAACCGGTAAAGGTGAATGGTCTTCTTTCTGCTTTCCATTTCGGGTGATTGATTACGATATCGGTTGCCTGACCCGGCTGAAATGTATAATTGTCCGGCTTACTCAGCTTAAACCGCTTTACATTGTGTGTTACAAGTTCAGTTTCCAGGATCTTTACAATATGCTCTTCGTTTGGATATTCCATGAAAATGGTTTTAAAATGTAAGGTTGATTTATTTTTCTTCAAATATTTTTGTAGGGATAATGAACAAAGGTATGACGCTTTGGCGCAACACTTTTTCCGCTACGCTTCCTACCAGTATTTTTTCGAGTCCCCGCCTGCTGTGCGTACCCATAACAATCATATCCGCATTTATTTCAGTAGCTGTTTCCAATATCTGCTCACCAAAATCGCCTTCTTTTACGATGGTTTGAATGGTTGTATCATTTAAACGCTGCCTCAACTTATCAAGGTAGTCCAGCGCAGCTTCTCTCAGTTGCTCAGCAGAAGCAGTTTCAACGAATTTGAAATCGGTAAAGCTGTCAAATCCCATCAGGGGCGAATAAATGTCGGAGGAATAATACGCGGCATCAGAAATAACATGCAGCAGGGTGGTGTGCGCATTCATGGATTTTGCTAATGCATATCCTTCTTCCGCAATTTTTTGCGCAGTGGGATTATAATCCAGTGCTATTAATACTTTTTTCATACTGTTTATTTAATTTAGTTAGGGTGCTGCACCAGTTTATGCTGCTGCAGAAGTGCTTTTGCTTTTGTTACTACGTTGTTTACAGAAAAACCATATTCTTTCATTATCTCTTTTCCGGGTGCGGATTCTCCAAACCGGGTTACGCCTATTACACTGCCTTCATCGGTAACATATTTGCTCCATCCAATAGGCGACCCCGCTTCTACAGCCAGCCTTTTACGTACATGTACGGGAAAGATCTTTTGTTTGTATGCTTCATCCTGCTTATCAAACAATTCCCAGCAGGGGAAGCTTACCACACGTGTACCGATAGATTCCTGCTGAAGTTTTTCCCGGGCTTCCAGCAGCAGGTGCACTTCACTGCCGGTACCCATTAAAATAAGCTGTGGTTCGCCGGCACAATCCGATAGAATATAAGCGCCTTTTTCCAGTGCTGACGCTTTGGCGTACTTGTTCTGATCAATTACAGGTATTTCCTGCCGCGTTAAAATGATAGCAACAGGCCCGCCTGTATGCTGCAATGCCACGCGCCAGGCCTGCACCGTTTCATTGGCATCTGCCGGGCGTATTACCATTACATTGGGAACAGACCGTAGTCCGATGAGTTGCTCTACCGGCTGATGTGTGGTGCCATCTTCTCCCAGCCCGATGCTATCGTGCGTGTAAACAAAGATGGGTCTTATTTTCATGATGGCCGCAAGGCGCACCGGCGGACGCATATAATCGGAAAAGATCAGAAAGGTAGCGCCATACGGAATGATCCCTTTTGTAAGCGCCATTCCGTTTAAAACAGCTCCCATTGCATGCTCCCTTATGCCGAAATGGAAATTCCTTCCGCCGTGATTATCGCTGCTGAACGAGTGAAATCCATCCAAATTCGTATCAGTAGAAGGCGCAAGGTCTGCAGATCCTCCGATGAGCAAAGGCAATCTGGCGGCAATAGCATTCAGCATTTTCCCGGATGCCTTGCGGGTGGCTATACCTTTTTCACCAGGTTTAAAAACGGGCAGGTCATTGTCCCATCCTCCGGGTAGTTTCCCATTGCTGAATAATTCGTATTCCGCGGCTTCGGCAGGATATTGTGTTTTGTATTTTTGGTACAACGCCTGCCAGTCCTTTTCCTTTTGTATGCCTGCTTTGCGTTTTTCTCTGTAAAAAGCCAGAACATCATCTGCCACTGCAAAGCTTTTACCAGCATCAAATCCGAAGTTTTCTTTTACCAGTTTAAGCTCATCTTCGCCCAAAGGCGAACCATGCGCCGAAGCAGTGTCTACCTTATTGGGACTGCCAAAAGCGATATGTGTTCTAACTCTGATGAGTGAAGGACGGTGTTTTTCTTTTTTTGCGTTTTCAATGGCAGTGGCTATAGCCTCAATATCGTTCCCATCTGCTACCGATTGAACGTGCCAGCCGTATGCGCGGAAACGTTCGCCCACATCTTCATTAAAAG
This sequence comes from Agriterribacter sp., assembly GCF_035444585.1. Lineage (GTDB taxonomy): Bacteria > Bacteroidota > Bacteroidia > Chitinophagales > Chitinophagaceae > Agriterribacter. Next base: position 10,745 of record NZ_DAOMOZ010000061.1, on the reverse strand, counting down.
CCAGTGAAGTTGCTCCTTCAATGGTGATGTGATTGTCGTCGTACAAATAAATAAGCTGTCCTAACTGCAGGTGTCCTGCCATTGAAGCCGCTTCTGAAGCTACGCCTTCCATTATATCGCCATCGCTGCAAATGGCATAAATGCTATAATCAAATAATTCAAAGCCCGGCTTGTTATAGCGCGATGCAAGGAACTGTTGTGCAATAGCCATGCCTATGCCGTTTGCAAAACCCTGTCCCAGCGGGCCGGTAGTAACTTCAATACCGGGGCACAAGCCGTATTCGGGATGACCGGCGGTTATGCTGTGCAGCTGCCTGAAATTTTTTATATCATCCATGCTCAGGGCGTAACCCGTCAGGTACAGAAAACTGTATTGTAACATACACGCATGACCGCACGATAATACAAAGCGGTCGCGGTTAGCCCAGTCCGGGTTTTGCGGGTTATAATGCATAATGCGCGACCAAAGCACATGCCCAACAGGTGCAAGTCCCATAGGGGTGCCGGGATGGCCGGAATTGGCTTTCTGTACTGCATCGGCACACAATACGCGAACGGTATTGATGGCTGTCTGTTCTATTGACTCCATGTTGTCTGAATTTAAGAATACTCAAAAAGGAGTGTAGTATAAGGAGTAATCGTTGCTGAAAGTTACCACTTATTACGGATACTAACATTAAAGCATGCAGCTCTTGTACATGCCGGCGGTGAAAAGCTTATATTTATAGGATAATTTAATTAACGGACTATGGATGATAAATACAATGAGTCAACAGATCTTAGGCCTGAAGGCGAAAGGATGCTTGATGCGCCATTGGTGAACATTGACATTGCCGGTTTTAGCAGGCAGCTAAAGAGTGAACCTACCTGGAGCAACAGCGACCGCAATGCCATCACGGTGTATAAAACAAATGGACTGCGGATAGTGCTGGTTGCACTGCATGAAGGAGCAGTTATAGCAAAACATACCGCTGCCGGAATTATCAGCGTACAGGTACTGGATGGGGAAATTAATTTTACTACTGATGAACAATCGGTAATTCTGGGAAAGGAACAGATGATAGCGCTGCATACAGGTTTACCGCATAGTGTAACAGCATTAAAAGAATCGGTGTTCTTATTAACGCTCACTACTACTCCTGCAAAATAAAAATTCTTTCCGGGCGGGGCAGTTGATCTGCGGCATTCAGGATACAGTAAGCAGATGAATAACAGTTTTATAAAGCCCGTATCTGCCGGATCATCTGGTTGGTAAATCCCCACTCATTATCATACCATGCCATAACTTTTACCAGATCCCCATCCACAACCCTTGTTAACTCCAGGTCAACAATGGCGGCAAAGGGACTTTGAACGATGTCTGACGACACCAATGGCTCATTCGAAACAGCCAGTACCAGCTTATACCTGCTGCTTTCTGATTCTTCCTGTAAAATGCTGTTGATCTCTTCAGGCGACGTATTTCTGACGGTAACAAAAGTGATGTCTGAAATGGACCCTACAGGTACGGGTGTACGTACCGCCACACCATCAAACTTACCCACCATCGCGGGTAACGCTTTGGTGGTGGCAATTGCAGCGCCCGTAGAGGCGGGAGCAAGGTTTACCGCAGCGGCCCGCCCCATTCTTGGTTCTCTTTTCGATGGGGCGTCCACGAGCGTTTGAGAAGCCGTATATGCATGAACTGTATTTAAAATTGCTTTTTTAATTCCAATCCTCCGGTCTATGATCTCAATGATAGGGCCTATATTATTGGTGGTGCAACTGGCACAGGAGAATACCGTTGTGTTGCCGTCGCCTGTATTCACCCCATGCAACACGGTTGGTGTGTTCTTGCTTTTGGTGGGGCCCGATATGACCACCGTTCTTGCACCTGCCGTTATATGTTTTTCTGCATCTTCCCTGTTGGTAAAAAAGCCCGTGCTCTCAATTGCCACATCTATCTCCAGCTCTTTCCATGGGAGCTGCGCAGGGTCCTTTTGAGAAAGGAAAAGGATTTTCTTGTCACCAACATGCAGATAGTCGCCTTCAACCTGTACATGAGTTGCGTACCTGCCATATACGCTGTCGTATTGCAACAAATAAGCCGCATTGTCGGTGCTCATCAGGTCATTGATGGCCACAATTTCCAGTTCCGGAATTTCCATGATCACTTTGAGGGCAGCTCTTCCAATTCTGCCAAAGCCGTTGATTGCTATTCTTTTCATATTGATTTGCTTTTGAATTCACGATAAAAGAAGTAGGCGGGTTGATGATCGGAGACGCTTAACATTCGTTTACGGGTTGCGATCAATTTGCCGCAAAGGTAAGCTTATTTATGCCTGTTTTAAGAAAGTTAAGAAAGGGTATAAATATTCATGCAGCGTGGAAAATGAATGCATGTTGGGTACCGTGACCGGCAATGCAGTTGTATTTTCTTAAGGCGGCGACGCAATTTGTTTTATGCAAATGCTTCCTGTTTCTTCATCATATCGGAGAGTTTTTGCAGTTGCTTTGTAAAGCTTTCCATCATCCAGTCTTCATGTTTAACCAGTGCGGCAGCGGCGGCAGCCTGTTCGTATTCCATCATCTCGCCCAGTCCAAAATGCGCTTCTGCTTTGTTTACTGCGATCCAGAATTTTTGTTCACTGATCATGCCTTCCTGCTCTTCGGTAACAGGAGTTATTGTTTCACCGGCACGGCTTTCCATGTTGCTTATCTTTTTCAGATCTTTTTCACACAAATCCAAAACTTCTCTTCGTATGCGCTTGGCCCAAACGGTGTCGGCTATTTTATCTTCCTTTTTAGGATCAAGCATTGTAGTAGTGCGGAGTTGCAACAGGTAAGCCAGGTTAATGCCATTGTGCCTGTTGTGCAACAGGTAATACCCTCTTTGATAAAGAAGGATGGCATTATTGAGATGTTCGTCGCCCTGCCCTTCCTCAAAGAGATGTTTTTCTATTGAGCCTGCAAGTGCCACCGTTTCGGGATCGTTGGTCCGTCTCAGGTCTATTTTTTCAAGGAGTTCAATGGCTCTGTTCAATGATGCGATGTAGTTGGGCTGCCTTGCCTGGTAAGTGGTGAGCGCAAGCCTTTGAATAAGGTACGTATTATTGGAAACGGATGACGATTCACTGCCGTCGTGTACCATTTGCAAAGCCGTTTCAAAAAGCGTTTTTGCGGCGTCAAACTGCTTTTTTTGCAAAGCTTCCTCTCCCTGCTTTATGATGAAGGCAAGAGAATGATCTTCGCCTGTACTTCCGCTTTCGGCAGCATCGGTTTTTTCTGTTAATGCATCGCCAATCTGGCGTACTACCCTGTTGGCTTTTGCTTTTAAAGAAGGAGGAATAAGACCCTCAATAAAAGTATACACCGGGCTGTCCGGCGATTGTGTGTTTATAACGGTGTCAATGGTATCGCCCAATAATTTTTGAAAGCGCAGCACTTCAAAATAATCAATGCTGTCGCCCAAATGTGTATACCGGTTAATAACAATATGGTTTACATCAAAAGGATAGCCCAGCAATGCTTCCGACATGATAATGGTGGTACGGGGCTTTAAAGCATGCCGGATGCCCAGCTCATAAAAAGCATTTACGTTGGCGGTAGAAAGATCGGCTATTACAATATCCGCCGAAAGCAGCTGCTGGTACATCTGCAGGTCAATGGAACCGGAATGGAGGATCTCGTCTGCACGTATGCAGGTAATATTTTTGCTTTCCACTACGGGTTTTATAAGCGCCTGGTACGATTTATCAAGATTGAGCTTACGTCCTGTAGCCAGATCGGTCTTGATGCCGAAACCCATTACCACGAAACATTTTTTTGTACTGGTCATATAAGTGGAATTTTATTGAAACGATTACTTACCGGAACCCGTTATTACAATGATGTTACCTGTGCGGGTAAAGAATTGAGACTGCTTTTGCATTTACAAAGTCCGGCTCAGCTAAAAATCAAAAATAAACCCACCATACAAGCCGCCATTTAAAATGCCTGATTTTCCCTTTCTTTTTTCATTCACCATAAGATCATTGTCGTTGATATAAGCTATCCTGAAATGTTTGATTCTGAAAGCGATTGAATAGCTCAGTTGTTTTACGGCCAGCCCGGCAGAAAGCAATGCATTATTAAAAGGCACATAATTTACTCCAAGGGCAGCATCATAAAAGCCATCCTCCGTAAAGATCATATCTGCCCCAAAATTAAAACGCTGCCATTTGTAGCATCCGCCCAATCCTACAGCCCTTTGATTTTGCATATTGTAGTTGTTACTTCCGCCTGCAGCAAATGCATCGGCATATAATTTAGTACCTGCAAGATTCATGGCATTGATGCCCACCTGCAAAGCGTTGCTTACTTTATAGCTTGCCGAAAGATCAAGATCCCATTTTTGCTTTTTTACGGTGCTGTCGGTAAATGTGTTGGCAGTTGATCCGTTATCGTCTATGGTTATTTGAAGCAGGTTAGGGATCCTGAGGTTTTGCCATATGGATTTTACGGTTAGCCCAATGCTTAATTTGTCATTTACTTTAAAAGAGGGGGCCAGGAAAGCCGAATGCTCCTTCAACTTTACCAGAAAAGAATCTATCTGTACCGTATTGGCTTCGTTTGAGATCTTTACGAATAACGTGTTCCTGTATTCATCCTGTTGCGTATATATAAAGCCTGCTCCTATAAAAATTCTGTCGTTCAGCCTGAAATAGCCACCCAGCTTTGCATTGTTTTTTACATTGGTAAGAAGACTGATATTATAAGGGGTTCTGCTTTTAACGATTGCAGATGGGTTCCAGAAAACAGCTTCCGACATATCCCGGGCGGGCGAAAAATTAAAGCCGGTACTGGCAGTATGGGTTAATGCAGATGAGAAGAGAAACCCGCCATATTTTATTTTCCCCGGCCCCAGTTCCCTGGCTTCAAAAATTCCCGCATTGGATACGATGCCTATTACAGGCGTTATGTTTGTTAAAAGGTTCAAAAGCGCCGGGGTTCCCACCAGGGCAGTGGCATTCGTGATCTGACCGATGCTTTGCGCGGGCTGCCGTACGATTACGCCAAGCATGCTGTCGGCCCTGAAGGGCGGCAATTCCAGCTCGTTGCAGTTGGCATTGAACTTCCAGTCTTTTACAGTAACATACGATTTTGTTTTATCGTTGTTTTTCCTGTCCTGGTCTTCGGAAATGAACACCCGTTTTACCGCTTCGCTGCATTGGCTGCATCCCGAAACAATATACAGGCTCACCTGCTTATCCCGGAGCTTCGCAAAAGGCACACCGGTATTGCATTCAAAGTATCCCGGGGGAGTAGACGCGGTTGTAGTAGATTTTGAGGGAATAAATGCAGGCACCACAATAATGTTTTCTGCCCCTCTTGTGGAGTTGGGGCTTTCATTCTGGCATCGCACCCTGCCTTTGATAACAAGGGTTTGACCTGAAGCATTGTTATATAAGAGCAGCAGCAAGGCGGGGTATATAATAAAGTTTTTCATCAATCGTGGTTTTAAATGAATGAATAAGAATTTATATTTATCCATCATCTGCAATAAATAAAACATGAAAACGCATCTGCTGTTACCCGGCGCAATGTTTTGCATACCCATGCCGGCGGCCGGTAAAGCATGCTTCATGTTTAATGTATGGTACCGATTTTTTAAAGAGGGCGGCTTAAGCGGTGTTGGCGTTTAGCGGGTAACCGGATTTAAGACAAAGTCAACCTTCATTTCTTTGTTGTTGATCTTTACGGCAATTGTTTTATCCTCAAAATCTTTGTTGGAGGTGGTGAGTGTTACTTCATCGCCTATGGTATAATTTTCCAGCGTCAGGTTATATGTTCCATTGGTAATGGTGGTGGTAAAGAAGCGGGTGCCATCTGCATTTACCTCCACTCCTTTAACCGGCATTTCAGCAGCGGTTTTAACCTGCCCGGTTATATGGATAACCCCGGGATCCGATTGGACTGAAAAGAAAAAGAACCCGGGAACCGCTAATGCGGCACCCAACACTGCCACAGTTAGCACGATATACTTTTTCTTTTGTACAACCTTTGCTTTTAAAGCGCTTTGAGTATCTCCCGTAGCGGTATTATTTGTTATAGCGTGACCATTTATAATGGACTCAACTGCGCTGAAGAGTATTTCCAGTTCGGGGTGATCGGGTTCTCCTTTCCAGGAGGATAGCTGCGCTGCTTCAATGCGCCTGAAAGCAAGTGGGATCTTTACATTTTCCAGTATAACCGGCGCAAGGATATTTCTTTGGGCGGCTTCACTGGCCTCATTTTTTACCCATTCAGAATTTACCGAACGTTGGGTCCAGATCACAATTACGCATTTGGCTCTGTTTAACTCCTGCTCTATAACAGTGTCGTATCTCTGTCCTACAGGAATTTGCCTGTCCCACCAAACCGACCAGCCTTTATGTTCCAGTGTTTCGGCAATGGCTCTTACCCTGGTTTTATCTTCACTGGAATAACTTATAAATATGTCAGCCATGTTGCTTACAATTTATAATTCAATTCATTTCATAAGGCATAATGTTAAGTTACAACAAAAAATCCTTAACGCCTATGCCCGGATACATCAGCCATGCCTGCTATATAAACTGATCCACGCAACTTTTTAATTTCTGCAGGTCGGCTTCGGTACAATCTATATAGCTGTAAATGGCAAACATAGGCGGCATGTCTTCATCTTTCATAAAATTGATCGTTTTGATGATGCTTTTTTTTGTTCGCAGCTCCATTACTTTGGCGCACTGAAACTCGTCCCAGCACACATCCGATTTGCTGTATTCGGGCGTTAAAATACAGAGCACTGATCTTGAATTTTGTATGGCTTCCGAAATCTTCCTGATCCATAGCCCGCCCGGCGGTATGCTGCTCCTGTCGTAAAAAATGTTAAGCGTATCTTTCTTTTCCTGTATGGCTTTTACAAATTCCTGTACCGCTCCGGTTTGCTTATGCGAATAGCTGATGAACAGGTCATAGGCTGAAGTGGCTGTGGCAGGAGGTTGCGACGCTACGGGTGGCATTGCACCGGTTGATTCAGGATCGCGGCCGGCATTTTCAGGAGCATACACCATTTCAGGTTCAGCAACTGCAGGATAGGGCACCGCAGGCGGACGCCGAGGAAATTCGCTTGTATTGCTTATTTCCTGTGTTGTTTTTACCAGCGCGTGTTTTATCTCTTCAAAGATGGGCAATGCCGCATCAGCCTGTTCCTGCCGGTATAAAACCAGTTTAATGCATTTGAGCGGTAACCCGTTCTGCAGCCAGAAAACAGCATTTTCCAGTAAAGGAGGCAGCATCTTTTGCATAGGAACTTTCTGGTATCCTGTTGCCAGCACCGGCATGGCTATTTCATCATTGTCTTCATCAAAAGCAAAAGTGTTAATACACCTGAAAATATTTCCTACAATGGTTTGTGGCTCGCTTGAATGGTACTGCGGTTCAAAACAAAGGATTTTTTTGAAATTGAATTTGTTTTTTTGTTCTGCCGGAAGCGGGGCAGACAGCCAGCATCCCAATTGTTTTATCAAATCTATTTGTTTATTTACCGCCAATGCCTGAACAGAAAGTCCTTTATTTTGGAGCGCCAGGAACAGGGATCCTTTTAAAGCCATATAGTCATTGGGAAATGCGGAAACCACCAGTATATCAACGGCGTGCTCCCGGGGTATAGCCGAAAGATCACCCAGCAGCAATTGAATAACTGCATCTTTTTTGCCTGTTGGTATCGTTATTTGTGAGAGGAGCTGCATAAGTGGTTATTTGCGGCAATATTTTAAAGTATTATCCACACGATAATCTTTTTTCCATTGTATTAAGCTTTCAGCGAAGCGTTCAACCGACCCCCGAATATTATTCCTGTCATACGCATAATAGTGTGCCCCCTGTATATCTGCCGGAAGATTTTGTTCGGTGTTCTTTTCATACAACAAAAAAACATCCCTTCCTATGGTGTCGGCAATGCCTAACTCATAGAACACATTGGCATTGGGTACCGAAATATCGGCTATTACCAGTCCCGCCCTTTGTATGTGTTTAACGATATTTTCGGCCAGTTTGCCAACGCGCGGGATCATATCTCCCCGCACACATTCCATTTTGGATTTTATAACAGCAGGCTTAATGAAGTCATAAAATACAGTATTGGACCACTCTTCCGAAAACGGCATAACAATAAAGCAGGAAGGAATATCCACATAAATCTCTTTCATTTCAGCCGGGCCCATTGTTATCATAAATTTGTTAAGCATGCGTCGAACAAGGGGATTGAGACTGTAAGTGCGTGTGCCATCCATTTCCACAATCCCATCATCCGTAAGATACTGAATGGTATCGGGGTAACAGTCTATACCCATTTCTATCAGTTCTGTTTCTTTAAGCGCCCCATGCATGCTTGTGTTGAGCAAATGGAGCATTTTCCACTGATCGCGGTAAGCCATAAGCAAAGGTTTATATAAGTTTTTCTATACAGTCCATCAGCCACGCCGTTTTTTCTTCACCCTGAAGAAGTGCGGCTTTGGCATAAATCTTTTTCAGGTTCCCGGCTGTTGTTTCTTTCTCCCATTTTGCCGGGTTACAGGTTAAGGCGGCAGCAAGAAATTGCTTTGATCTTGCTTCATTCATCTGCAGCGCTGCCAGCTCCAGCGCCGTTGCCTGCACCCAGTAGTTGTTTTTATTGGTTTCCAGTTGTCTTTCCACCGAATAGGTTACTAATGGAAAATACTTTTTAAACCTGGGATCGTCTGCATTTTCAAAAAACAACAGGGTAAGGGCGTTCACACCCGGGTAAAAATCCCTGGGGTCGGCATCAAAGCCATCCAGGTAAGCTTCAATGGATTTATTCCTGTATGCTGCTGCCAGCAGGTCATCACCGGTATTATCATCCATGAGCCCTTTATATACGGCTCCCAGTAATCCATTGGTTTCGGGGTCGGGCCCGTATTTGCCAATGATATCATTGAGTATCTGCTCTGCCTCATCTCTTTGCTTTGTTTTGTTCAGTGCAAGGGCCAGTTGCTGATGAAGATAGATATCGCCTTTCCTTTCCCTCTTCACCAGTGGTTGTATCATTCCTGCCACTTCACTGAAAGCATTGGTGGCTTTATAAGCGCTCATTAATGCATAAACCAGGTCGTAGTTGTATTTCAATCCATTACCCGCCTCTTTTTCTATTGCCTTTAATTGCTCTGACAGCTTGTTTTTTTCTTTCCCGCAGGAAACCTGCTCTTCACCAGCGCTTCCTTTTTCCTTCATATCCCACCGTTTCCACTGCTTTACCAGCATTTGGATCTTTTGCTTGGTATTGTTCGTTTCATTTATGATCTCTTTGAAGGAGTCGGCCTTTGCCTTTAGTGTATCCAATTCAGGGAAAATATAGGCGGGGATCATTTCGCAGATGGGACTGTCTGCCTGCGCCTGCTGCGCATCAAGATTTATCCGGATAATATCGGAAAGGGCCCGGATCTTTTGTTCACAATCTACTATTTCCCCCGCTTCGAAGCTATAAGGCAAAGCTCTCAGGGGAGCCACATCGAACGGCAGTTTGGTATTGGCTTCAAATATGCTTACCGTGGTAAAGGGCTTTACTGCATGGCGTATGCCCAGTTCGTAAAACACATTGGCGTTGGCAAAACTCAGATCGGCAACGGCAAACTCGCAATAGAGCAAACGCTCATACATGGGCTTGTGAATAAATCCGCCACCTTTTTCTTCGTCGGCCCGGACAGGCGACAGGCCTGCCCGTTCAATTGCTTTTTTAATAAATGAATCGTATACCTTATTGAAATCAATTTCTTTCTTGTTGCCATCCGTTTTCACGCCAAAGGGCATCAGAACGAAACAAAGACTGGCCATTTACTTCAGTTTAAAGGTGTCGGCAAAATGATTTTCTTTCACTTCAGCGGAAGCGGCTTTTACCCCAATGTCATACAATTCGAACCTGCTCGCTGCATTGCTCATTTCCGTAAGCCCGTCAATTTCGCTTTGGGTATAATCTTTTTTCATTAAGGGCTTTAATGTTTCAGCATCAAGCCAGAGATTATAGCGCAGGTAGGTCATCAAACCGCCGTCTTTCTTGGGTCCGCTGAGACAATCATTTTCCAGTTTGCCTATTTCTCCGTCAATTTCCCATGCTGTAGGTGAATTGCTCAGCCATTGCATGATGATCTGGTTGTGCCAGCTCGCGTCCTGCATAAACATATCGGGTAGCTGCTTTGCCCAGTTCAGAAGATTGTTCTTTTTAACATTAGCCGGGATTTGTTTCCACCTGCTCATGCCTGTGCCTACCGAAACAACGAGCAGGTTACCGGCGCCGCATTTCCATTTAAAAGGAAATCCCTGCAACGTGGCTACCATCAATAGCTGCAGGGCCGGGTTATTGGCCATGCTTACGCCACCGTCTACAAAAGCGGCTTCACGCAGCCCCCCGCCCACATCTATGATCTGTGGAAGGAAATAAGTGGGTGCTGCTGCGCTTGCCCTTACCGCTTTCCACAACAATATATCTTTGTTCATCCCGTCGTTGCTGTTGAAATATTTTCCGCCGGGATGGTTGATCAGCGGCCAAACGCTGTTGGTGTCCGCACGTTTTGCAACAATGCATAGGCCCGTCTTTATTTTGTCGCTTTCCAGCTTAATATCTCCAAACAGCTTTTGCAGTTCATCTTCCAGGGGTTTGGCTTTATAGGTAGCTTTCAGGAGGTCATCTATCTCAAAAATTTTCCACCATTTGTTTTTTTTGCCGAATATTTTATCGCCCAGCTCCA
>NZ_DAOMOZ010000060.1:0-21870 GCF_035444585.1 Agriterribacter sp. | reverse complement strand
TACTTCACCTATCCGCCGCTACCCCGATATAATGGTGCACCGTATTTTGCAGCAAGTGCTCGACGGGCATCCGAAAGCGGATAAAAAGATGGAAGAGAAATGCCTTCACAGCAGTACGCGTGAAAGGGCGGCCATGGAAGCCGAAAGGGCAGCCAATAAATACAAGCAGGTTGAATTTATGCAGCAATACCTGGGTGAAGAATTTGAAGGTGTGATCAGTGGTGTGGCTGCTTTTGGTTTTTGGGTAGAAACGGTTCAGCACAAATGCGAGGGGCTGGTAAGCATCCAGAGCCTGCTGGATTATGATGATTTCCGGTTGGTGGAAGCAGAGTATTGTCTTACAGGAAGAAGGAGTGGCAGAACATTCAGAATAGGAGATAAGATTTGGATAAAAGCCATATCGGCCGATCTGGGAAAAAGACAACTGGATTATGAATGGGTAATAAAGCCCGGCGAAAATGGAGATAACGGAGATCATTCATTAAAAGCAAAAGCGCATAAAAGTAAAGAGGGAAGGAAGAAGAGGAGATAGATTTGAGATTTTTGATTTTGATTTGAGATTGTATTTGACTCGGGATTGATGATTTGTGGTTTATCGGTTATTGTTGTTTCCGCTTCGGATTTGGGATTTACGATTTCGGATTTAAAATTTATCCACCACGGCGGACGGGTTTGGTTTTTGTGATTTGTTTCCCGGCGCTTTTTCTTCAGACCCGGATTTTGCCTGCCATGGAGCGTAAACGATAAGTATGCTTAAGCGCTTAACTTTGAGGGTTAGCGGGTAACTTATAGGGTATTGTTATACTACCCTGAAAGGGTTGCAGGTTTATAACGCGGTTACACCCGATAGTGCGACCCCAAAGGGGTCGAAGGCTTTCTCTATAGTTTTTATAAACCTTGTATCCCTTCAGGATAAGGGAGAGCTATACTGAAGCAATCCGGAAAGCAGCGGGGATGAACCGTTCTTTGGGGATGGAGATTATCAGCTACCGGCGGTCAGTTATCGGTGGATAATGAATACTCCTTTTTCTGCTGATGGCTCATGAAAGCCACTTTCGAATTTCGGGTTTTCGGCTTCGGCCTTTTGCAGTTTGTATGTTTCTTGTTATTTGCCTTTTGGTTCTTTTCTTTAGTCTTATAAAAATATTATGCATTCGTTTGAAACTTTAGCAAAACAATTTTCCGAAAAGTTCAATACCAGCCATTTCCCCGGAACGCTGCCTTCTTTGTACCAGCCGGCGGAATATTTTCTGTCTATTGGTGGAAAAAGGGTACGCCCGGTAATGTGCCTGATGGGTAATGAATTATTCGATGCTATTCAGCCCGATGCCTGGCATGTGGCCCATGCCGTAGAATTATTTCACAACTTTACGCTCATTCACGATGATATTATGGATAAGGCGCCGCTCCGGCGGGGAAAGCAAACAGTTCATGTAAAATACAGTGAGCCTACAGCTTTGCTTGCCGGTGATGTGATGATCGTGGCGGCTTATGATTATTTAAGTAAGATCAGCCCGCTGTACCTGCCAAAGATCATGCACCTGTTTAATAAAACCGCCAGGGAAGTGTGTGAAGGGCAGCAGTTAGATATGGACTTTGAAGAAAGGCAGGAAGTAACGCTGGAAGAATATATGCATATGGTTACTTTAAAAACATCGGTATTGCTGGCGGCCAGTTTGCAAATGGGCGCCATGCTGGGCGGCAGCGGTGAGGGCAACCAGGATCATTTATATGCTTTTGGCAAAAACCTGGGTATTGCTTTCCAGTTGCAGGACGATTATTTAGACGCATTTGGCGATCCTGGAAAATTCGGTAAGCAACCGGGTGGCGATATCATGGCCAATAAAAAAACCTTTCTAACCATACAGGCGCTTGAAGTGGCATCCCCGGCTCAAAAAAAGGAACTGTTGCATTTAATGAAAGAAAACCCTCCGGGAAAGATAGACCGTGTATTGCAAATTCTTACCGATTGCAAAGTGGATGCCTGGGCAAAAGCGCTGAAAGACAAATACCTCAGCCTGGCCTTGCAGCACCTCGAAGATACTGCTGTTATAAGCGCCCGCAAACAACCGTTGCAGGATCTTGCCTTGTTTTTGGTGCAAAGGGAATATTGAAAATTTGAAAATGAAGCGGTCGGCATCCGCCGCGACGGAGGAGCGTCAGATCGCGGGTATATGTGGAAATGTGCTATTTTGAAAATGGGAGCAGGCCGGTATTGTGCAGGATGCACACGCTGTAACCTAAACTTGTAACCTGTACCATGTAACCTGAATTTTCCCCGATTTTAAACTATTTTGGAGCATTGAATTAACCAAAACATATCCGCATGGGTCACCCGCTTTTCAGGAAAAAATCCATACATAAGATCATCGAAGATGCGCAGGCAACGGAGGTTGACGGGCATGGCCGGGGACTGAAAAAAGTATTAGGGGTACGCGATCTTACTTTTCTGGGTATAGCCGCCGTAGTAGGCGCCGGTATTTTTTCTACCATCGGGAATGCTGCATTTAATGGCGGGCCGGGTATCTCGGTTCTGTTTATCATTACTGCTGTAACCTGTGGGTTTTCGGCATTATGCTATGCGGAGTTTGCCAGCCGTGTTCCCGTGGCGGGCAGCGCTTATACGTACTCGTATGTTACTTTCGGGGAGATCATTGCCTGGGTAATAGGATGGGCGCTGATACTGGAATACGCAATTGGCAATGTGGTGGTAGCCATATCGTGGAGCGGGTATTTCAACAATCTTCTCGTGCATCTTTTTCACATTCATTTGCCCGACTGGATGCTGGTTGATCCTGCAACAGCGCAAAGCGCTTACACGGAAGCCACCCGGGCACTGGCAGCAGGGTCATTATCTGCTGCCGACACTGCCAAATACCAGTTTGCAGTAGATGCCTGGAACAATGCGCCCTCATTCGGGAACGGTAAATTGTTTTTTAACCTGCCCGCTTTTATTATTGTGGCGCTCATTACCTGGCTGGCTTATATTGGCATGAAAGAAAGCAAGCGCATGGCCAACTTTATGGTGATCTTTAAAATTGCGGTCATCATCTTTGTAATAGTAGCAGGCGCTTTTTTTGTGGACACCAACAACTGGCGGCCTTTTATGCCCAATGGTTTTGAAGGCGTATTAAAAGGTGTATCCGCTGTGTTTTATGCCTATATAGGATTTGACGCTATTTCTACAACCGCCGAGGAATGTAAAAACCCGCAGCGCGATATGCCCAGGGGCATGATCTATTCTCTGATCATTTGTACAGTATTGTATATTCTTATTGCGCTTATATTAACGGGTATTGAAAACTATTCCAGTTTTAAGAATATTAATGACCCACTGGCATTTGTTTTTGAACAGCGTGCACCATGGATAGAGAAGATCGTTTCGGTAAGCGCCGTGGTGGCTACCACCAGCGTATTGCTGGTATTTCAACTGGGGCAGCCGCGGATATGGATGAGCATGAGCCGCGACGGGTTGTTGCCTAAAAAATTCCAGACCATTCATCCCAGGTATCAAACGCCATCTTTCGCAACTATTGTTACCGGTATTATTGTAGGCATTCCTTCGTTGTTCATTGCTTCGGAATTGGTTACCGATCTTACGAGCATAGGAACACTGTTCGCTTTTATACTGGTGTCGGGCGGTGTGCTGTTATTGCCACCAAGGCCGGTCACAGACACAGGCTTTAAGTTACCCTATATCAATGGCAGATATATCGTACCTGTTTTGCTGGCATTGTTCCTTTACCTTTTCCGGCAGCGCATGGCAGATGCGGTGCAAAACCTGGGGCACGAAAATTACCAGGAAGTGCTTTTCCTGTTTTTTATTGTTATTGCGCTGGTGCTTACTTTACTAACGGTTATCCGCAGGTATTCGCTCATTCCCATCCTGGGTGTGTTGTTTTGCTTATACCTCATGATTGAGATACCCGCCGTTAGCTGGCTGTGGTTTTTTGTGTGGATGGCGCTGGGCCTGGCTGTATATTTTTTGTATGGGTACAGGAACAGTAAGCTGGCGAAATGAGTGGGGAAGAAAATGTGGCGGTCGGTACGCGACGAAGGAGCGTCAGACCGCGGATGACTTATTCCGCTTGCAACCTGTAGTCAGGCAAATTATATTGCTGTATGTTATTAAGGATGCGGCCAAAGGGTTATAACGCTTTAGTTACTAAAATAGAGAACTAAATTTGTAGAAGTAAAATGATCATTATGGCAACTCCATCCATATCACAAGAGATGCTGAATTATTTCATGCAGTTGAACGATGCAGAAAGGAAATCCGTATTGGAAATGATAAAGACATTCTTAAGAAGTCGCAACAGTGAGGTGATGCCTCAAAATCTGGAAGACTATAACCGGGAACTTGAGCAAGCCGACGAAGAAATAGAAGCTGGTGACTACATCTCTCATGAAGAAGTAATGAAAAGACACTTGAAGCGATAATCAGTACGAATGGCATTAATCATTAAATGGAACAGGAAGGCGTTAAAGTATTTTGATGAAGCAATTGAATACATCCGTTCTTCTTCTCCCGCAAAATGCAGACAAAGTAAAGCGGAGGATTTTATTAGCGATAGATGGCTTAATGGAGCATCCTCAAAAGTATAGTCCTGATAAGTATAAAACGGGGAACGATGGTAGCTTCCGGGTTTTCGAAATGTATCATTACCGAATATCGTATCGTTATAAAGGCAACGAAATCCGGATTATCCGCATCCGCCATACAAAAATGAACCCGTTAACGTATTAATGTGGCGGTCGGTACGCGACGAAGGAGCGTCAGACCGCGGATGACTTACGTTCCCTGAACCCTGAACCCTGCAACCTGTAACTTGTAACCTGTTCACTACCGCATCAGCACAACAGATCCTTTGGTAAACTGAGCCGCTTCATTTACCGTTTTGTACCGGCATATCCAGATATAGGTCCCCGCATTTTGAGGCAGGTTCCTGTACATTCCGTTCCAGCCTTCGTTGATCCTGCGGCTGCTGAAAACAATTTGACCGTAAATATTATACACGGTAAACTCGTAATCGCTTATGCGTCCGCTGATCAGCGGCTTAAAAGAATCATTGATGCCATCATTGTTTGGGGTAAACGTATTGGGAACAAAAAAACGGGTGCTGCAATCTTTGGTAAATATGCTGATAGAATCCCGGCCGATACACCCGCCATTATCCGTTACCTGTAGGCGGTATATTCCCGGCGTTTGTACTGTAATGCTGTTTGCTGAAGCGTCTGTGCTCCACAAATATTCATTAAATAATTTAAGAGGCTGTATGGTAAATGGGTCAGTTGCACAAATAATAGTATCGGCAGGCAGGAAGCCGGCAGGCGCCTGTGCTATTTTTGTAATGGTTACGCTGTCGGATGCAATACAGCCATACGGGTTGCTCACCGTTACTTTGTATTTTCCCGGGGTTTGTATGAGCATACTGCTACCGGTTGAGCCATCCTGCCATAGATAGCTGCTGAAGCCGTTGCCTGCATGTAAAGTATCATCCTGGTTTAAGCAAAGCGTGGTTTTGTGTGGAAGGGTAACTACGGGGGCGGAGTATACAGCACGGATTTGAACGGTATCCTTTGAAAGGCAACCCGATGCATTTGCCGCCGATACCGAATAGGTGCCTGCCCGGTCTGCTTGTATATATTGACCTGTTTCCCCGTTGTTCCATTGATAGCTGCTGAATCCTGCACCTGCATCTAAAGTTAAAGGCTGGTTGCTGCATATGGCTGTATCCTTACCGAGATCAACAGGTAAAGGTTCGTTTATGGTAACCGTTATGGCATCATCAAAAGGATCGCCGCAATAATTGGTTGCTTTTACAAAGTACATTCCTGCCTGCTTTACAGTAAATACGGAGTCGCCTGAACCGTTTTGCCATTGATAGGCTTTAAACCCCGCACCGGCCCGGAGCACAAGCGAATCGTTTTTGCAGATGGCAGTGTCGGCGCCTAATGCAATTTTACCCGGACTGATCAAAACATTGAGCTTTATGGAATCCTTCAAATCAATACAGGAAGAGAGTGAGGCGTACAGGTAACCCTGCCATTGCTTTTTAAAGGTAATGGCAACAGAAGAATCATTCAGCGGTGTTATGGCGCTAACCGCCGCACTATCGGTTTGCCATAGCACCTGTTTTAAGCAACCGGCATCTTTGCGGGCGGTAAAAATATAGGTCTGCCCGGTATCGCAAATGGTGGTAACGGCCGGCTTTATTTTTAAAAAAGAGCAACGGCTTATTTGCCGGCAATAATCTTCTTCTATAAGGTTGATATCACTTACCGAAATACCCGGATCGCTCTCTGCAAGCCGGATGCTGCTGGAATAGGTAAAGTAATCATCGTTGTGCGGCGTGATGGGAAACGGCTCTAATTGCACAAATGAAGTATCCACACCAAAACAGGGATCCGCTTCATTATCCTGTCCTGTTTGGTAAAGTTGGAGATAAGAATTGCCGTTGCGGAGATAATTGCTTACGATGTTGAGGTATTGATGGTTGTAATGAAGCGGGTATTTGCCACCGTATGAAACAACTTCATTTGCAGAAAAAGGCATTTTCCTTTGCCTGATTATTTGCCCGGACTTACTGATAGTGGCGATATACATCGTATTGTTATTTTCGCCCGGCACGGTATAAATGCTCCAGTTGCCCGAGGGGTCGGTGGTGCCGAAGCGAACCGTGTTGACGGATATTTGATCATTGGAAAATAGTCTTCCTCCGCTGAAGTTGAGCAGGGTATCCATAACGGTGTTAATAAGTCCAAAACGGTTCTGCGCAAAGGAATAGAACCGGTCGCTAATGTAAAAATGATCTTCACTGGATTTAACCATATCTGCAAATACTTTATTGTACATGAGTGTAACAATCGGGTATGCCAGTGTCCGGGTGGAAAAATAAGACCTGGATAACAGCAGTTCGCCGGTTTGATGGTCCATTTTAAAGGCGAATATATTTTCATCAATTTCCGCGTTACCCGGTATGGGGCAACCACCGCTCCTGCCAAAAGCATACAACATGTTTTTATCGGTTATTACACCGGTTAGGGTAGAGGCGCTGCAGGTGTTGCCGGCAAACCACCTGTTGTATAATATATTTCCGCTATTATCCATTTTAATGATAAGGGGTACTGTTTCGCCGGCATGAGCCCATTCTTCTACAACTATAGTAGCGGCTATTATAATGTCGTTATTATCGGTAACGGTTATTTGAGCGTTTAGAAAAAAATCATCAACAGCAACAGTTGTAAGCTCCTTTGCCCACAACAGGTTGCCTGCTGCGCTCAACTGTATAATATTAATTGTACTGCCGGAGTTATCTCCTGCATCGCGATATACAATAACAAAGTTTCCATTGTTCAGTTCTTTTATTCCATCGATGAATTGGAAATCCGTGTTATCAGATCCTTTCATTATTTTCTTGCTCCATACAACGGTGCCAAGCGGGTTGATCTTGGTTACAAATAAAGCAATTTCGCCGTTCCCCGTATTGGTATACCTGCCTGCTATTACCGTAGCACCGTCACGCGTAATGATATTTTCACTGGCATGCAGCACCATACCCGCACCATAATAGCCTTTCCGGTAAAAAGTATCCACGCAGTTTTGAGAGAAACCGATGGAAGTAAAAAAACAAGCTGCCAGTGATAAAAAAAGGGCTTTCATTTCAGGTATACCAATGCTTCCTGGGTTTTTGCGGAAGATGATCTTTTATTTACAGAATTCTTACAAGTTCATAAAAGTCGTTAATAAATGCTTTTAATAAACGATTGAATAATAAGATATGTTGTAGCTGTTGTACACAATACGGCCTGTTAAACAGTGGTAAACTTCCATTTCCGCAATTGCTATACGTTTCTATGTATCCGCTATACACAGTATGCTGCCCGCCTCTGCTATACGCTGTCTCCGGACTGCGTATCACTTATGTTCTCCCGGGACGCTGCCCGCTCGCCATCTATTATAATATGCCGGAAGAATTTTGTATATTGTATCAGCTCTTTTCTTCATCTAAAACTTTGCCATATGAACCTCCTTCACAGTATGGAAAGATGGGGAGACACCCATCATCCCAAATGGCTCGACTTCATCCGCATGTTGCTGGGTATATTTCTTTTTATACGGGGCGTAGAATTTATCAATAATATGGATCAGTTGAGCGCTCTTATGACCAAAAGTGAATTTCTCGGTTCCATGTCGTTGGGTGTGCTGGCGCATTATGTAGTGTTTGCGCATATCGTGGGCGGCGCCCTGATCGCTTTCGGGCTGCTTACCCGTTTGGCATGCTTGGTACAGATACCCATTTTATTGGGCGCTGTTTTTTTTGTTAATGCAGATGCGGGGATCCTGTCGCCCAATGAAGGACTGTGGCTGTCTATACTTGTTTTGGCATTGCTGATCTTTTTTCTGGTGAGCGGCAGCGGTCCTCTTTCTGTTGATGAGCAGATGCGCAGGCAGCCGGAACAGAGAAGGGGATGAGGTTGAAGGTCGCTGGTTCCAGGTTTCAGGTTTCAGGGCATGGGTATTCCGGATTGGAAGTGTTTTTTGGTACATGGGGCCGCAAAGACCAGGGTTGTGAGGTATCAGCTTTCAGTTTCAGGAAGCACATCCCCGACGACCTGTAACCTGTAACCTGAACGCCACAGTGTTTCAAAGCGAAGCATGTATTTTCATTTTCAAATTTTCAAATCTCCACATTTTCAAATTTTCAAATTTCTTACATTCTCTCCGGCACCTCAATTCCCGCCAATCCCATGCCCGAGGCAATAACATTGGCCGTCATCCGGCAGATGCGCAGGCGCAACTGTTTTTTATTTTCCGTTTCGGCTTTCAGCACCCGGTGTTCCGTTACAAAAGAATTGAATGTTTTGGCAAGCTCGTAGCAATAGTTCACTATTACGGAGGGATTGTGTTCAAAAGCAGCCTGCTGTATGGCGGCGGGGTATTTTTCCAGCAAAATGATCAGTTCCTTTTCCAAAGGCAGCAGGGCTTCGTTGTGCTGCAGGGAAAAATGCTGGCCGGGCTGCTCATTCCTTAATATTGCTTTTGCCCTTGCATGCGAAAATTGCACAAAGGAAGCGGTGAATCCATGAAAATCTATACTTTCTTCGGGGTTGAAGATCATTCTTTTCCTGGGATCAACCCGCAGGATGAAGAACTTTAAAGCGCCCAGTCCGATCGTATTATAGAGCCCCACGAGCTCTCCGGCAGTAAAATCTTTTACTTTACCCAGCTCCTCGGTTTTTTGTGCCGCCACCTTTATCATCTCATCAATAATATCATCGGCATCAACCACTGTTCCTTCCCTTGTTTTCATACGGCCCGAAGGCAGCTCCACCATACCATAGCTGAGATGGTAAATGCCTTCGGAAGAGGGCAGCCCCAGTTTTTCACATATCAGTTTCAGCACCTTAAAATGATAGTTCTGTTCATCGCCCACTACATAAATGCTCTGATCGTACCGGTAAGCTTCGTATTTATTAACGGCAAGGCCTATATCCTGTGTAATGTAAACCGCTGTTCCGTCTTTTCGTTGCACTATCTTTTCGTCGAGGCCTTCGGCAGTAAGGTCAACCCACACGCTGCTGTCTTCTTTTTTAAAGAATACGCCTTTTTGCAGCCCTTCCTCCACTAATTTTTTCCCCAGCAAATAAGTATCGCTTTCATAATACATTTTATCGAAATCGCTGCCAATCCTTTTATACGTAATATCAAAGCCCGCGTACACCCAGCCATTCATCTTTTTCCATAATGCAATCACATCCGGTTTCCCTGCTTCCCAGTCAACCAGCATTTGCTGTGCAGCTTTCATAATAGGCGCTTCTTTTTCTGCAGCTTCCTCACTCATCCCGGTGACTTTTAAGGCCTGTACTTCTTTTTTAAATTCCGTTCCAAACCGTACATAGTAATCTCCAACAAAGTGATCGCCTTTTATGCCGGTGCTTTCGGGTGTGGCGCCGTTAGCGAATTTTTGCCAGGCAACCATGCTTTTGCATATGTGTATGCCCCTGTCGTTGGCAATGCAGGTTTTAACTACATCGTAGCCTTCCGCTTTTAAAATTTCCGATACACTCCATCCCAGGAAAATATTGCGGAGATGCCCTAAATGCAAAGGTTTATTGGTATTGGGGGAAGCGTATTCCACCACGATGGTTTTGCCGTTCTTTGCTTTCCTGCCGTACGCATCGTTCCGGTAATGATCGTTCAGTACGGCCGTCCAGTACGCACCCGTGATGCCGAGGTTCAAAAAGCCTTTGATCACATTAAAAGAAGAAAACAAAGAAGGATAGGTTTGTATTAAATGTTCGCCCAAAGCTTTTCCCAGCGCATCGGGTGCTTGTTTGAGCGGTTTCAGCAGGCTGAATAAAACAACGGTATAATCGCCTTCAAACTCCGGTTTGGTTTGGTTGATCTGGAAATCCCCTGCACTGAATGACTGGTTATACAATTGTGCCAGCGCTTTAATAACGGCCTGCTGAATACTTGATGTAACGGACATGAACCCACATTTTAAAGGACTGCAAAAATAAGGATATGCGGCTTCAATCCTTTTTTTATGTTATTTTGTAACGGTGATGAAAACAGCCAACGGGGCGAATGCTTTTGGCGTGATGAACAGCGGACAGGACCCTGAAATGTGCGACGCCTGTCCGACCGGAGTCATCCGGGCGGGCAACGAAAGCATACCGGTTGCACTGCAGCCGGGAACATAAAAACTAAACATTAAACAATGCGCCGTTTAAGCTGCGTAATATCTTATGCAAATTATAGAAGTTAATAATGCCGCTACAAGGAAGTCCTTCCTGGATCTTCCCCGGAAAATATATAAAAATGACCCCAACTGGATATGTCCTTTGAACAGGGATATTGAATGGGTGTTTGATCCGCGCAAAAACAGCTATCACCAGAACGGGAAATGTATAAGGTGGATACTGAAAGACAGGAACAGGAAGGTGATCGGGCGCATTGCCGCTTTCATGAACAATAAAAAAGCCTATCTCACTGAAGTGCCCACAGGCGGTTGTGGTTTTTTTGAATGTACCGATAACCAGGCTGCTGCCGACCTGTTGTTTGATACGGCCAAAGCCTGGCTTACCGGCAATGGCATGAAGGCGATGGACGGCCCGATAAACTTTGGAGAGAATGACATGTGGTGGGGCTTGCTGGTGGAGGGCTTTGCAGCACCTTATTACGGGATGAACTATCACCAGCCTTATTACAAAAGATTGTTTGAGCGGTATGGTTTTGCGCCATTGTACGAGCAGATATCCAATGCGATAGAAATATACAGGCCCTTCCCGGAGCGCTTTACTAAAATTGCGGAATGGGTAACCCAAAAGCCGGGCTACCATTTTGAGCACCTGAAAAAAAAGGAATTTGAGCGTTTTTCCGGTGATTTTAAGGAGATCTATAATGATGCCTGGAAGGACTTTGAGAATTTTACACCTATAACGGACACGGCTATACGGGAAACTTTTGAAAAGATGAAGATCATTATGGACGAAAAGCTGATCTGGTTCGCTTATGTAAATGGCGAGCCCGCTTCCATGGTGCTGATCGTTCCGGATACCAATGAGCTGATCAGCAATTTGAATGGTCGGTTAGGAATGTGGAATAAGCTGAAATTCATGCTCAACAAATGGAGCCGTAAAAACAAGCGCATGCGGGCTGTTATTATGGGCACCAAAACGAAGTTTCAGAAGCACGGGCTTGAATCGGCCATGATCATCAAGCTGAAAGAATATGTGCTGCCTTTGCAGCAGTATAAAGAGCTGGAACTGTCGTGGGTGGGAGATTTCAATACCAAGATGATCGCCCTGCATGAGGCAACGGGAGCAACTTTTTCTAAAAAGCACATCACTTACAGGTATATTTTTTAACCAATGGCAATGATAAGCTACCAGCTTGAGAACGATTTAAAGGCAGAAGAATTCGTAAAAGTATTGCAACGCTCTACACTTGGAGAACGGCGGCCGGTCAATGATCCCGAACGCATTGCCGCCATGCTTGCCCACGGCAATCTTATACTAACGGCAAGGGATAATGATCGTATTGTTGGGGTAGCCCGTTCACTCACCGATTTTTCGTTTTGTACTTACCTGTCAGACCTGGCGGTTGACCCGGATTACCAGCACAGGGGCATAGGGAAGGAGTTGATACGGCGCACGCAGTTAGAAGCGCCTGAGGCAAAACTGATCCTGCTGGCAGCGCCTGCTGCTGTACATTATTACCCGCATATCGGAATGAAGCGGCATGAACACTGCTTTTATATTGACCGGGCGGATGAATTGAAGCAATAACCTTGAACGTTTATAAGCTTTCGCTGCTCCAGTGGCCCCCGATAGGCAAAACGGTGTGCGCTTGCTGAACCGCCTGTGCACTGTCAGCAAAATCGGCGGGGTTTGCCGTGTTAAAGGTGAACATATCGTAGTGGCAGGGAATAACATGCTGCATGCCCGCGGCTTTTGCCAGACCTGCCGCTTCCTGCACATTGAGGTTACCCGCAACGCCTCTTGCCGGGTCGTTGCCGTTAATGGGAAGCAATGCAAGGTTGATCCGGAATGTGCGCAGTATCTTTTCCAGTCCAGCATACCAAAGCGTATCGCCGCTGTGGTACACAGTATAATTGCCAAACTGTATAATGTATCCCATATAAAGACATTCCCCTTTTCCATTGCGGTCAATTGCATTGTGCGCGGCGGCAATGCCATAAAAAGTAAAACCGTCAACGGTTAAATGCCCGCCTTCGTTGAGCCCTGCAGGGTATGCTTCCGGCATTTGCACCCTGCCGGCAACAAAGCTCCTGTTGGCTTCAGGGATAATGAAAGTGATGCCGGGATTGTTTTTTATAACAGGTATTAATGTTTCCGCATCCAAATGATCGGTGTGGTTATGGCTTGAGCTTACAATGGAAATATGCTTTAATGACCCGGGGTTCACTACCCGCTCACTCATCCGGGTATGCGGCTTATGGGTGCCTGCATATTTTTTGGTGAGGGAATCCGAAAGGTAGGGATCGATCAGTATCCTTTTGCCCTGCCACAGGAGCAGGTAACCGCTTTGCCCCAGCCACCACAGGTGAAAATGTTTTTTATCATTTTCATATTGCTGCACCTGTGCAATAAACTCATCGTCTTTTATAACAGCCGGGATCATCATCTAAAATTTAAAATTTAAAATTTCAAATCGTCCCCCTCACCATTTTCGCACCTTTTACCATGTTGATCAGTTTTTGTTTTGATGCCCATCTTGCGGTCTGACTCAATCCGCAGTCGGGTGCCACGGATAATTTTTCCGCGGGAATATACCGGAGGCATCTTTTAATTCTTTCCGCCACATCTTCCGGCGTTTCAATGTAATAATTTTTTACGTCAATGATCCCCACGGCAACGTTCATGCGTTTGGCAAAAGTTTCAAGCAGTTCTATCTCCGCAAATTCACGGTTTGCCATTTCAATATGTATTTCGTTCACCTTGAGCTCAAGAAAATCGGGTATCATGGGCTTTATGCTCCGGTGGCCTACAGGCCGCCCTTTAAAATTGCCAAAGCATAAATGCGTGGAAAGATTGCATTTGCCTGCCACGGGCTCAACCGTTTTGTTGAATATATCCGCAAATCTTTTGGTGTCTTCCTTATAGGCATAGCAGCTCATAGACGGTTCATCTACCGTAATTTCGGTGCACCCTGCCGCTACCAGGTCTTCCAGCTCTTTTTGTACAAAAGGGAGGATGGCTTCGGTTATGGCGTACCGGTCTTTGTATTCATTGTTCGGCAACAATCTTCCGCTTAAAGTATAAGGACCCGGTATGCTGGCTTTCAGCACGGGTCCCTGCGGCGCCAGTTTTTTTAAACGCAGGAACTCTTTCACCACGCCCAGTCCCCGGGGAGCCGAAAGTGTTTCGGTGATCCGGTGCTTGCCCCGCTGGTCGTGAGCGGCCGGGCCAAAACGCCTCGTTTCACTTTCGTCGGACGATATCCCGCTGATATAGCCATAGAACGACAGATTGAAGTCGAACCTCGTCTGCTCGCCGTCGGTAATAACGTCGAGCCCTGCTGTTGTCTGATCATGTACAGCGGCAATAACGGCATCTTCGATGGCTTCTTCTATATCGGCCGGTCCAAATTCGGTTAAGTGCCGGGATGTAAATTCCAGCCATCCCGGGAGGGGGTAACTGCCAACTACTGTTGTACGTATAGGCGTATGCATGTTGTGGTATTGTTTTTAGTTTCCTGTGGAGTATTGCAGATGATCCCGGATAGCGTTCATGCTAAAAATTTAATGTCGTGATGATTTGTGTAAAGCAAAGCTGGCGGCTCCCACGGCGCCTGAATATTCATCAAATACGGCCTGCACAACAGGCGTGCGCATACCCGAATGATGCCATTCGAAGATATTCATAAACCTGTTGAGCGGCCCGAATAAATCGTCACCTGCCTGTGCTATGCCTCCGCCGAGAATAATAATCTCCGGAGAAACAATATTGATGAATGCGCAAAGGGCTACAGCCAACCGCTTTACGGAATGCAGCCAAACATATGTTGCAAAAGTATCGCCTTCTTTATATGCTCCAACCAGTTCATGAGTTGATAAAAATTTTCCGAAGCTCCGTTGTGCTATGGTGCAGTTGCCTATTGCGTCTTCGAGGCTTGCCGGCATATTGGTAACATCGCACTTATCACTGTCGGCATTAAGCATTACATGACCCAAATGCCCGGCCCTGTTCAGTAGGCCCTGGTGCAATTCGCCGTTGATCATAATGCCTCCGCCCACACCCGTGCCCAGCGTTAATAAAATAATATTGCTGCATCCCCTGCCCGCACCAAATTTCGCCTCTGCCATTAAAGCGGCATGCGCATCATTGAGCACCCATGTTTGTGTTTTTAGATAATCAGTCCACACAAAATGCTCCAGTCCTTCCAGCCGGCCGGGCATTAGTTTTATACAATCATTGTTGCTTCCTGCCAGTCCCGGCGCCGATAAGCCCACAGGCGTATTTTTGCTGCCGGATCTTTGCTGAAGGTCATGCAGCATATCTGCTACCACTCCTTTCCAGTAAACGGATTCTTTTTCATTGGTACTGCATTGCATTTCATGGAGGATGGAACCCTCTTCGTTTATCAGTACGCCTTTGATGTTGGTTCCTCCCATGTCAATGCCGATTGACTGCATAGTATTGTTGTTTAAAATGTATTCAGAACTGTCCCTCGCTCACCGTCCGTCATCCGTTAAAAGATACCACCTGCCCGGTGGTAAATTTTGCGTAACGCTACATAAAATAACAGGCCAGCCCCGTTTGTATCTTTGGACCGGCCTATTCGTCCTCCATCCAGAGGTTGCTTTGTTTTGATTGAATGAGAGGATGGCTTCGTTTTTGGCTGCTCTTTGCGCCATAGGCGTTTCTGCGGGCGCCGGTGCCATGGCATTGATGCGGATATTAGTTTTCGCATAATAAGCCGCTATGGGTTTTGTGAAACCTGTAACAGCCGGTTTGCCGGCTGCATACGCATGTATTACTATATTTTTTTGTGACGGACAGCCTTCACTCATAAAAATAAATACCGGATGAATTTAAGCAAACTAACAATACTTTTTGGAAAACACGATATTTATCTGCCTGAGGTAAATTCCGGGTTTTACCGGTGCATTGCTCCGGCTCATTTAAAGACGCCTGAAACACGCTTTAACGGCTATCTGTTTTGAACGTATATTTAGGCTGCAATTTTTGATTATGCGTTCTTGTTCCCTGGTGTTTTTTTTATCGCTCATTACATCGGTTACCGTTCTTGGGCAGGAATTTGGTGGCAACCCGCCTTCGGTTAAATGGCAGCAGGTAAATACGCCGGCCGTTCGCGTAGTATATCCTTACGGACTTGATTCAACAGCGCAGCGTATCGCAGGCATTGTTCAGTACCTGAATAAGCATACCGGCGCCACTGCGGGTACGGCTCAGCGTAAGATCAGCATGGTGCTGCAAAACCAAACCACCCAAGCCAATGCGTATGTGGGACTGGCGCCATGGCGCAGTGAATTTTTTCTCACTCCGCCCCGCAACAGCTTTCAATTGGGCAGTTTGCCCTGGGCCGATAATTTAGCCATTCATGAATACAGGCATGTACAACAGTATATGAATTACAGGAAGGGCTTATCAAAGCTGGCATATATTATTTTGCGAGAAGAAGGACAGGCTATTGCCAACGGGGCAGCCATACCCAACTGGTTTTTTGAGGGTGATGCCGTTTTCCAGGAAACGGCGGTAAGCGGGCAGGGCAGGGGAAGACTGCCTTATTTTTTTAACGCTTACCGTTCATTGTGGCAGGCAGGCAAAAAATACAGCTATATGAAGCTCCGGAACGGATCCCTGCGGCATTATATCCCGGATCATTATGCGCTGGGCTATTTGCTGACAGGCTATGGCAGGGAAAAATACGGGGATCAGTTCTGGGCCGGGATAACCGGTGATGCGGCAAGATTTAAAAGCCTAATTTACCCCTTTCAGCATGCTGTAAAAAAACATACAGGATTGCCCTATAACGATTTTGTGCAACAGGCGATGCAGTTTTACAAAGAGCGATCTGATCTTTCCTCCGGCGCTTCTTTTATCACCGAAGGAAATGATAAATATGTATCGGATTATCTGTTTCCTCATTTTGAAGGGGAGGATTCCATAATAGTGTTGAAAAAAACCTACCGGAACAACCCTGCATGGTACAGGATCACAAAGAACGGAGAAGAGAAGATCGGGGTTAAAGACATTTCACGCGATGACTATTATGCATACCGGAACGGTAAAATTATTTATACCGCATATGAGCCCGATGTTCGCTGGGGACAAAGAGATTACAGTGTAATTAAAGTGCTGAATACCGCAACGAAGCAGGTAGAGCAATTGACGCACGGGAGCAAATACTTTCAGCCCGATCTCTCGCACGACGGCAGTACCATTGTTGCTGTGCAGCTTTCGCCCGGTAAAAGTTCGGAACTGCATGTGCTGGATGCAGCCACGGGCTTGTTGCGGAAGGTTGTTCCGCACAAAGAAGGTCATTTCGTTTATACCTATCCGAAATTTTATGACCGTGATCATGTTATCTCCTGTATAAGGAATGAACAGGGCTTGATGACACTGGCTATGATCAGCCTGCAAACCGGTGAAGCCGACAACCTGTTGCCATGGAGCTATGAAGTGAAAGGATTCCCCGTGCTTAAAGGCGATACGGTTTATTTTTCGGCCGCAAAAGATTACCAGGATGATATTTTTGCGGTAGACATAAAAACAAGAAGCCTTTTTAAGCTTACCGATGAACCACTGGGTGCATACCAGCCTGCCATCAACGATGCAGGAAGACTGGTTTGGAGCAGTTTTACGGCGACAGGTTTTCAGCTCAAAGAAAAGCGCCTGGAAGCGGCTGGCTGGCAGCCGTTAATGAGCATGGCTACGGTAAATGCTCCTGACCTTTATTTGCCCGGGGCATTGCAGCAAACAGGCGGGAATATTTTAGACAACATCCCTTATCAGCAGTACCCGGTTTCAAAATACCATAAACTATCGGCTCCTTTTAATTTTCACAGCTGGCGTCCTTTTTATGAACAGCCGGAATGGAGCTTTACCGTATACGGACAAAATATCCTGAACACTGTTCAATCACAATTGTACTATGTCTACAATGAAAATGAAGGGAGTCATAAATCCGGGTTTAGCGGGATGTTCGGAGCATGGTTTCCATGGATAACGGGCGGACTGTCTTATACCTTTAACCGGGAAGTGAGCGACAGCAGCAGAACCATACGATGGAATGAATTGAATGCCAACATCGGGCTTACACTTCCGCTTGATCTTACAAAAGGAAGATGGTATAAAAACCTCACGCTGGCTTCTTCTTTTAATGTTGAACAATTAAATATCACGGGAAAGTATAAAGACAGCATCGCGGGTCCCCTGTTCAATTATCTCCAGTTTTCGGTTAGCTGGGGCAGCCAGGTTCAGAAAGCGGTGCAGCACATCAATCCGCATTTCGCACAAAGTCTTTTGTTGAGATACCGCACGATGATCAATGATCATAGCGCCGGTCAGTTGCTGGCATCGGGATCATTGTATTTTCCGGGTATCGGTATCAATCACAGCCTTGTGCTCAGCGGCGCTTTCCAGGCACGCGATACAGCCGATCAATACCGTTTTTCAAATAATTTTCCTTTCGCCAGGGGATACAACGGTGTTGATGCGCCAAGAATGTGGAAGGGGAGCGCCAACTACCATTTCCCGTTGTTTTATCCCGATTGGGGTTTTGGGCAATTGGTTTATTTCATGCGCATAAGAGCAAACCTGTTCTTTGATTATGCCCGGGCCAAAAATTTGCGTACGGGCGATGTTTTTTCATTCAGGAGTACAGGAGCTGAAATTTTTTTTGATACCAAATGGTGGAACCAGCAGCCCGTAAGTTTTGGCGTGCGCTACAGCCGGTTACTGGACAAGGATATAGCAGGAGCGGTGAGCCGGGGCTTGTGGGAGTTTATTTTACCGGTAAGCCTGCTGAGCCACTGACAGGATTTTGTTAACTGCTGATGCAGGGTTTAAATGTGCTACTGGATTACTTTAAATGTTATGGCCGGCACCATTATTTTAGTACCGTTTTTCAATTGAACAATCACATTGTCAAGGATCATCTGGTCGCCTTTAATAATATTGTCTTTAATGCTTTGCCGCCACTGCTCAGACATTACAGCCGTATCGTTGAAATCATTCACCCGCATATCATCGGTTGTTTTGCGTTCTCCGGTAGCCGGATCTTCGTAGCTGCTTTTAAATTTGTAAATGGAACGGAAACGAACAACAGGGTATTGATTACCTTTTTGATCGCGGGCTACCAATGATGAGTCAATTATGCGGGATAGTATATCCGAAGCAATGTCGCCGCCTTTAAAGCCGCCGATGGTTATCGTTACCTTAGGTAGCGCAGCAGGTGCCGGAGTTTTATTATTCTGCCCCGGAGCTGCGGTAACAGAAAAAAATAAGAATACGTATACCAGTTTTTTCATTGGAGCAGATTTGCATTATTCGCCTTTGATTACAAACGCCTGCAAGTTAGAATTTATTATACAGCAGCTTTGTTAAAGCCGTATGGATCGTACCCGTTGTCCGGTTCGGGCGGGTATTCGCGGGTTACTTTGCTCCAGCGCCAGTCTGGCGGGCTGGGTTTTAGTCAGATCCCGGTGTCTTTTTCAAGGTACGACTTCAACGATTCGCCAATGATCTGTTTCCACCCTTCAGCAAAATTTTCTTTGGCAAGATCCGGATTGTCAGGCGGGAATGATCCGAGCCCTGCATGCGTGAGTTTCAACCGGCTTGCATCACCTTCGGCAAACAAGTCAAAGGTTACAAAGGAAATGCCTTCATACCCTTCGTATCGCCAGCTGTAAGTAAGTTTTTTCTCTGATACAACTTCTGTTATCCTGCATTTGTGCAGGTATTGTTTTTCTTCGGCTCCGCCGTAAAACTGAAATTCAAACCCGGTCTCCGGTTTAAATTCCGGCAAATCAAAATACCATTGCTTCATCTCATCTTTATCGGTTATGGCCTTCCATACTTTTTTAACGGGGGCGGCAAAACGCCGTTCAATTGTAAAAGGTTCATTTTGCATTTGTAGTTCGTTTTTGCTGTTTGCAAATATATGCTACGCTTTTTTTTCAGGCGGCTTTTCACCGCCGGGAAGTTTTTTTTCAAACATATGAGCCAGGTCCGACATTGGTCCTTTCATTTTATGGGTACGGTCGTCCATGCTGCCATCCTCAAGCAACTCGCCCAATTGTAAAGAAGCGGGCAAATATTGTAAAATGGTTTGCCGCTGATCGTCGAGGCTGTTTTTAATTTTGTCCATAGAAACTCCTTTGTCTTTTTCCTCCTGAACAATGCGCATGGCTTCCAGAACTACGCCGGCCATTACTTCTTTGGCTTTATCTGTTGTTGTATCCGAATATTCCGCTATTTTTTCCGCTATTCCCTGCTGCTTTCCGCCGAAAATATCTGGGTGCTGCTCTTTCAGAACGGAGTTCATGATCTTTTCATAGCCTTTGCCTGTTACGGCAAATAACGAAAAGGCAGTTAATGCAGCCGGTATTGCGGCCTGGTGAAGCTTTTCGTTGGCCGAAAGCCGGTGTGGTCCTTTAACTTCCTGTTCGTTAGGATCTACCTTGTGCAGAGCTTCATAACCAAGGTTTTTGATAACCGCTTCTAAAAGATTTGCTAACATACAATAAGCGTTTATGG
Source organism: Agriterribacter sp. (assembly GCF_035444585.1). Classification (GTDB taxonomy): domain Bacteria; phylum Bacteroidota; class Bacteroidia; order Chitinophagales; family Chitinophagaceae; genus Agriterribacter. Next base: position 1,614 of record NZ_DAOMOZ010000060.1, on the reverse strand, counting down.
TATCACATCAGAAAATGATGCCATAAATAAATACCGCAATTATTTTAACAGGTACCGGAGCATTTCGCCCCCGGTGTCCAATTTTTTCCCCAATTATTTTTAATTGCACCCCTGCCGGCCGTTAATGGAACAGCTTTAACTCGTTGTCCCCGAAATGCAGCAGGCTGTCCAACTGCAGGTCAGCTGCGTTCCACCTCGATTGGCGGCGCATTTGCTGATCGGGCACCACCACGCATTTCATTCGTGCGGCTTTGGCGGCGATCATACCATTGAATGAATCTTCAAAACAAATACATCTGACGGGCAATGACTGTAATTCTGCAGCACAGGCCAGGTAAACTTCAGGGTGTGGTTTTCCAAACTCTAAAAATTGGGCAGAGGTCATTGCCTGCAGGTGATGACCTATATTTAATTTGGCGGCTACCACGTGCACTACTTCCATCGGGGAGGAAGTAGCCAGTCCGATTTTGTAATGATTCGCTTTAAAAAGGGCAAATACTTCCTGAACCCCCGGCATTCCTGCACCGCGGCTGTCAATTTTTTCGATGGCTTTTTTAATGATCTGCTCCATTGCATCGTTTACAAAACGCAGGTCCTTTTTAAAATAATGGAGCCAGTGTGCAATCCATTCTTCTGTACGCAAACCCCTGGTATCGTGATACTGCTCTGTTGTTAGCCGGATATTGAACTCCTGTAAAACTTCTGCCGCCGCCTCTTCCCACAAAGGTTCAGAATCGATGAGCAGTCCATCCATATCAAAAATTACGGTATCTGTTCGCATCGTGCAAATATAATAGTGAATAGTGAATAGTGAGTAGTGAGTAGTGAGTAGTGAGTAGTGAAACGTGAAAGGGCTTCTGTATATCCCTTCGGATTTAGGATTTGCGTCTTCGGGCTTAATATAGGTGAGAGGAGAAACGTGAGAAGTGAGAGGGGGGATCGTTTATCGTTTGTCGTTTATCGTTTCACGGAGCGGTGGCACGTGAATTGTGTGAATAGTGAATAGTGAATTGTGAATGGATCCTGTGTATTCCTTCGGATTTAGGATTTGCGTCTTCGGGCTTAACATAGGTGAATATTTGCATCAATGGATCATCTGCATACCTCTGTATTAGTCATGCTGAGGAACGAAGCATCTGCAATGATCATAGCGAAGATAGATGCTTCCTGCGTCGGCATGGCAGGCAATAGTGTGTCGCTGAACTGTAGTACAAGAGCAGAGCTCTCGTTTATTCCCGGCGGGCTGCCGGTTCAGTTTATTGCAGTGCAAAAACAGCCTGCACTTCAAATTTCAGCTTTATTTTTTTGAAGTCAATATCACTGTATTCGGCGTTGTCTGTATAGGATCCACTGCCCCGGATCATTACATTGGCTGTTGCCATATTTTTATATACCGGCATAATAGAGCTTTCCATGGGCTCCCGGATAGAAATGGCTACCCCCGCTTTTTCGCCAATAGCTTCCGAAAGATAAATGGCCTTATCCTTTGCTGCTTTTACAGCTTGTATTTTTAGTTGCCTGCGAAATGCATCTATGTTGCTGTGCGAGGTTTTCACAATAAAAAAACCCTGGGTTGCTTCATCATCTAATTTTTCAACGATTGCGTCAATCTTT
>NZ_DAOMOZ010000059.1:0-22069 GCF_035444585.1 Agriterribacter sp. | reverse complement strand
ATCACCATTTCTTTCCAGATGCTTTTTAAAAAGCGCCGGGCGGTCCTTTCATTTTCAACAAAAAATACGCTGCAGGTTTTAACAGCATCCACAATATATGCCGGTATGGTTGCGGGTGCGCGATCATCAATTACAGAAGGAATTAAATAAACAGTTCCGTTGTTTGTACCGGGCGTCATGAATATTTTTGATTTGAAATCCGCCACGGCGGACAGGTTTGAAATCTAAAATTTGAAATCACCAATGGTTCATTCCCCTTCTTTTGGATGGTACAGGCTCAGTGTTGCTGCTATTACCGCATAGGCAGGCGCCAGCACCCAGCCTATTCCTATCAATCCGTGCATCAAATAAAATATCAGTCCGTTTCCAATAGCAAGCCCTTTGTGTTTTCCTATAAATTCAATGCTTTGTGTGGGAGATAGCTTTTGACGTTCACAACTGTAATCGAGCATGGAAAATCCGTAATAATAACACTCTATAAGCAAAACGATCAATGGTGTTATCCAGCCCAATATGGGCACAAAAGAAATGATAAGCAGTGTAAAAGCATATACCGTTTGCCATAATGCATTGCGCAAAGCCAGGCGTATGCCCCGTCCTATATCTTTGAGCAACTGCCGGAAACTAAAAGGATAATCCTTTTCTTCAATAATGGATTCCGTTTTTTCACTCAGGTATCCAAACAATGGCGAACCCACGATCAGCCATATGTATTTGAACCATGAAAAATACAGCATCATCAATATCAGCCAGATCATTATACCCCCCAATGCAAAGAAGAAGCCCAGCAGGCTGCTCTGCATTTTGTCTACCCATACTTTTAAACCTGTTTTAATGCTCAGCAGCTCAATTACATAGGTGGCGCTTTTGCTGAAAAAATACATGCTCACCACAAAAAGCAGGGCATAAATGAACCCCGGAATAATGATCCATTTCCACAGGTTGTGCTTACGGATGAACTGGTGTGCCTTAAAGTACGATTGAACAGCTATTATAATCTCCTTGAGCAAATGATCTTTTTTAAATGATTTTTGTGAACTTGCCTTGGTAAGCCGGGGCTGATCCCAATGATCAAACTTAATGAAATTCTTTTGCTTAATTTCCGGGGATGAAGAAACTGGATCATTATTTTTATAACCGTGCGGATGTAGTGAACATTGCCAGGGAATTATTGGGTAAAGTGCTGGTTACACAATGGGATGGCGCGGTAACATCGGGAAGGATCGTTGAAACAGAAGCTTATCGCGGAATTACCGACAGGGCTTCGCATGCATGGAACTGCAGGAGAACCCGCCGTACAGAAATTATGTACGAGGAGGGAGGTAAAGGGTATGTATATTTATGTTATGGCATTCACCATTTGTTTAATGTTGTTACCAATATAAAAGACACGCCGCATGCCGTACTGGTAAGAGCAGTGGAACCGCTCGAAGGAATAAGCACCATGCTGCAAAGAACAGGAAAGATAAAGGCCGACCGTACCTTAACCTCAGGCCCAGGAAATGTATCCAAAGCACTTGGATTGCTGGTATCGCACAGCGGGATCAGCCTTTTGGAAGAAGCTGTTTTTATTGCAGATGATGGCTATGCACTTAAGAAGAAAGATATTGTGGCTACCACCCGTATAGGAGTGGATTATGCCGGTGAAGATGCGTTGCTGCCCTACCGTTTTTTTATCAGGGATAACATATATGTAAGCGGAAGAAGACAGTGATTGCTGTTTTGGTAGTCTTTGACAGATAGGCACAATAGGATCATAGGAGACAGGACTATATTAAACTATGTGTATCTATGTTCCTATGCTTCTATGTGGTAAATACTCAAAAAACAGAAAATGGCAACCGATTTAGCGTCAACACATAGGCACAATAGGGTCATAGGAAAACATGGGGTTATATTAAAAACTATGTGTACACCTATGTTCCTATGCTTTTATGTGGTAAAAACAGAAATAACAAACTGGTTTGCTTCAACACATAGGCACAATAGGATCATAGGAGAACATAGGTTTATATGAAAAATCATATGTGCCCGTGCTTCTATGTGGTAAATATCCAAAAGACAGAAATAACAAACTGGTTTGCTTCAACACACAGGCACAATAGGGGCCATAAGACAACATAGGATTATATTTCAAACTATGTGTGCCTATGTTCCTATGCTTCTATGTGGTAAATATCCCAAAACAGAAAAATAACAAACCGATTTAGCTTTGACACATAGGCACAATAGGGTCATAGGAAAACATGGGGTTATATTTAAAAACTATGTGTGCCGTGTACCTATGCTTCTATGTGGTAAATACTCAAAACAGAAAAGATAACATCCAAAAAATTCACGTTAAGATTGGGTTCAATTCAGCGCTGCATGCAGCAATAAATCTGCATTCATCTGCATTATTGTTTTACTTTTGCTGCCCGGATGACGAAATTTGACCACGATAGCGTAGTTCCGTATAAAGGATCGGGTTTAACAAAAAAACAGCAGGTTGCTGAAATGTTTAACCGGATAGCATTCCGCTACGATTTTATGAACCGGTTCCTGTCTGCCGGCATAGATATTGGCTGGCGCAAAAAGGCGTTAAAGCAATTGGCAGAAGAAAAGCCTAAAATTATACTGGATGTTGCCACCGGAACAGGAGATATCGCCATCATGGCATATGAATTGCTTAAACCCGATAAAATAACCGGTATCGACATATCGGAGAAAATGCTGGAGATAGGCAGAGAGAAAGTGTTAAAGTTAGGGCTGGAGCAGTATATTGACCTGCAAAGTGGTGATAGTGAAGCAATAAACTTTCCCGCCGGTTCGTTTGATGCAGTTACTGTAGCCTTTGGCGTCCGGAATTTTGAGCACCTGGAGCAGGGACTTGAAGAAATAAAAAGAGTATTGAAGCCGGGTGGTAAGCTGGTAATACTGGAATTTTCAAAACCTAAAATAACAGGCATAACACAACTTTACAATTTGTACGTGGGAATTGTAGCGCCGCAGATGGCTTCCATTGTTTCAAGCAACAGGAAGGCCTACCAGTATCTTAACAAGTCGGTGCAGGGATTCCCGGAGGGAAAAGCTTTTGTGGACATTTTAAACAACGTTGGATTCCGACACACATCATGCAAAAAATTAAGCCTGGGTATTTGCAGTATTTATTGCGGTGTAAAATAATTGTTGCGGTTATTGTTGCATCGGGTTTTGTTACGCCTTCCTTTGCGCAGCTCCGCGGTAACATTAATCTTCCCAATCACGATGAAAAGCCGTACTACTTCGGTATAGTGCTCGGTTATAACACTTCACATTATCATATTTCTCATGCTTCCTCTTTTTTGAGCCAGGATAGCATACAGAGTGTAAATGGAGTAAACAGCGGCCGGATCCATTTGGGTATTATGGCCAACTGGCAGGTGTCGAAACGCTGGGATATCCGCTTCTACCCACTGAACCTGATTTTCAGTGAAAAAAAGTTCCGTTACGACCTTAAATATCCCGACCTGGGTGAAAGCGTATTGGAAAAAACACAGAAAGTAGAATCTATTGTAATGAGCTGGCCCCTGCAGGTAAGATTAAAAAGTGACCGCATTGGAAATTTCAGGGTATATACGCTTGCAGGGATAAAATTCGATTACGATCTGGCATCCAACTCCGGCACTTCCAACTCGGATAACCTGCTGAAAGTTAAAAAAACCGACTTCGGCGTAGAGGCCGGGATCGGTTTTCAGTTCTTTAATAAATATGTTATCGTATCTCCTGAAATTAAGATCAGCAGCGGACTTAATAATGTGCACGCTAAAGACCCCTCGCTCAAATACTCCAATATTATTGACAAGCTGAATTCCAGAATGATCCTGTTCTCCCTTCATTTTGAAGGTGGGGGCATGTTATAATAAGCCGGTTAAATGAGGCAGCTATTATATTGATTATGATTACTCCCAGCCCTTTTTAGCAGTTCCTGCTGCAATGGCAGCCAAAGCCTTTGCCTCACCCAGTAATGTGGTAAGTTTGTTTCCTTTACCATCATGTCCCTGTGCCATATAAGCGCCCTTTGAGGTTTTTGTAATAACAGCGTCAAGGATAGGCACGTTCTTTTCCTTGGTTTTTACATTGTATGCGGTTAAAGTTGCGTTGTCTGACATAAAATTACATTTGGTGGTTAGTAAAGTAATGACTTATTCTATGGATAAACAAGTTATTATTATTCTAAGATAATAATATTTCACCATCCATAAATGCTAAAATTGTCTATACGTCGAGATTTGCGTATTTGGCATGCGATTCAATAAACTCTCTTCTTGGCGCCACTTCATCACCCATCAGCATACTGAACACGCGATCTGCCTCAGCCGCGCTTTCAATGGTAACCTTTTTAAGGGTGCGGGTTTCAGTGTTCATAGTGGTTTGCCATAACTGTTCAGCGTTCATTTCTCCCAGGCCTTTATAACGCTGTACGCTTACACTGTCATCTTTTCCTCCACCAATCCTCTCTACCAGGGCTTTGCGCTCCTCTTCTGTCCAGGCATATCCCGATTCTTTTCCTTTTTTTACAAGGTAGAGCGGCGGCATAGCAAGATAAACATAGCCCTGCTCCACCAATTCCTTCATATACCGGAAAATGAAAGTAAGGATCAGGGTAGCGATATGGCTGCCATCCACATCCGCATCGGTCATAATAATAAGCTTATGATAGCGGAGTTTGGATATATCCAATGCTTTGGGATCCTCCGGAGTGCCTACTTTTACACCCAGAGCCGTAAATATATTGCGGATTTCCTCATTGTCATAGATCTTATGCTCCATTGCTTTTTCTACGTTCAGTATTTTTCCTCTCAAAGGCAGTATTGCCTGGTAGCGCCTGTCGCGGCCCTGCTTGGCTGTTCCGCCCGCAGAATCGCCCTCAACTAAGAAAAGCTCGCATTTTTCAGGATCCCGGTCAGAACAGTCTGCCAGTTTACCCGGTAATCCCCCACCGGTCAGCACGCTTTTGCGTTGAACCAGTTCCCGCGCCTTTCTGGCTGCCGCACGGGCCTGGGCGGCCAGGATCACTTTGGAAATGATTGTTTTGGCATCTTTAGGATTTTCTTCAAGATAGCTTTCCAATACCCTGCTTAAAGTAGTGTCCACCACCCCCATTACCTCATTGTTGCCCAATTTGGTTTTGGTTTGCCCTTCAAACTGTGGCTCGGGTACTTTTACCGAAATAACAGCGCTCAGCCCTTCGCGGAAGTCGTCTCCTTCAATTTCTACTTTGGCCTTCTCAAAAAGTCCCTGTTTTTCGCCATATGCCTTAAATACTCTTGTAATAGACCTGCGGAAACCAGACACATGGGTGCCGCCTTCAATGGTATTGATATTGTTTACATAGCTGAAAATATGCTCCTGGTAACCGGTATTGTAAACCATGGCTACCTCTACCGCTACATTGCTTACAGGTTCAAGCGCTTCACCGTAAATAACTTTGGGCAGCAGGGGCTGGCGGTTGCCGTTTTTGTCCAGTATCTCTACAAACTCAGCAATACCACCTTCGCTGAGAAACCTTTTGCTGTAGGTATTGCCGCTGTCATCCTTCTCACGCAGGTCATTAAGAACAATGGACAATCCTTTATTAAGAAAAGCAAGCTCCCTGAGGCGGGCTTCCAGGATATCCTTGTTATAAACAGATACGATAAAAATAGTTTGATCCGGCCAAAAACGGATCAGGGTGCCTGTTTTTTCGGTTTCACCTGTTTCACGCACAGGGTATTGCGGTATGCCTGTATGATATTCCTGCTCAAATATCTTTCCATCGCGCCATACCGTTGCATGCAGGGTAGAACTTAATGCATTCACACAGCTTACACCCACGCCGTGTAATCCTCCCGAAACCTTGTAGGTGTTTTTATCAAACTTTCCGCCGGCATGCAGTACGGTCATCACTACTTCCAGTGCGCTGCGCTTCTCCTTGCTATGCATTCCCGTGGGTATACCCCTGCCATCATCCTCAACGCTTATGGAATTATCTTCATGAATGGTAACGGAGATATTTTTACAATATCCGGCTAATGCTTCGTCAATGGAATTGTCTACAACTTCGTATACCAGGTGATGTAAACCCTTGGTGCTGATATCGCCGATATACATCGCCGGACGTTTGCGAACCGCTTCAAGGCCTTCAAGAATTTGTATACTGTCTGCACCGTAGCCGGTTATGGGAGAAGGAGAGGCCAAAGCCTGTGTGTCATTGCTCATAAATCGTTCCGAATCACTTTTGCTGATCAAAAAAATATTCGTGCAAAGGTACTGATATTCGCCTGCACGGGCAATTTTAATATCCTTTTTTACGACCCTGCAGGCGACCGTGATTTTAGCCCGTTTTGGATGTTTTGCGCCTTCAGGGCGGCATATTTTTACGCGGCTGAAACCGGTAAAAATGCAATGCGCCCCCTATCTCTTCAGGCTGTATCCCCGGTCTTATTTTCTGTGTTTTATTGGTCACAAGACAGTCATAACTCCTGCCTTTGCCTTTTTAATGACTTATGAATGTATATTTGCAAAATTATATGCTGCAGGTACCCAACATATTGGATTTGGCACAGAAGCGCCCGGTAATGCTGGAGGCGTTGGATATACTACATGAAAAAGAACGTCAAACTCCCGGAGCAGTTCAATACAGCATAAAACGATACAGCCGCATTCCCCAGTGGAATGCCGAGGATATGGGGATGATGGTATACCATTATAAGAAAAACGAACCCGCTGCCTGCTATCTGGAACTAAGATTTTGTGTGAGCGGAAATGTGTATTGCAGAGGAAAGGAACAGGAATGTCTTAATTGCAGGAATGGGCTTACAAAAGTCTGTTCGGAAAAAGAAGATACGATTGATGTAATGAATTTTACATTCTTGCCTGAACATTTATTGCAGTTCGTAAAAAGCCCCCGTTCTTTCAGTTTTACCAACGATGTGCTTTGTTTTAAACATCCTTCATCTTTTACAAAGATCCTCCCGCTTTGCAGCAGGGTAAGAGTGATACTGGAAAGTCTTTTAAGCAATACTTATACCGAAAGCTTCGAGAATATATACATTAATGCACAAACCCAGATGCTGTTGTTGTATAGCCTCGAATGCATGCTGGGCGACAAAGAGGAAGAGACTTTTAGCTGTAAGTTCCTTGCCAATGAATCCGACAGGGATAAGATCCTGAAAGCAAGGGAAGTGTTGTTGGAGCACATTGGTGAGCCCATTACCATTAAAGACCTGAGCCGGAAAGTAGCTATTAATGAATGCTACCTGAAAAAAGGATTTAAAGAAATTTTTGGCACCACTATTTTTGATTTTTACCAGAGCCAGCGTATGGAACACGCGAAATATCTTTTATATGAAAAGGGATTGAGCGTAACCGAAGTTTCACTTATGCTGGGCTATTCCTCTATATCTCATTTTTCTACTGCGTTTAAAAAGCATACCGGCTTAAAGCCTTGTGAGTTGCTGCTGAGATAATGCTATTTATAGTTTATGGTTTGAAATTTATGGTTGCATTTCGCTTCGGGTTTCGAATTCTCGGCTGCGGATTTAAAATTTGAATTTTATTTGTTTCTTGTTTTTTGTGATTTGGTTCTTTGAGTCTCTCCATATCCTGATTTTAATCAGTTGAATAAATGATTTTGAACGGTTGATACAGAGATGACCATTTTATGACAATACACTGACGCTAAGATCGCTGTTGTCTGTTACATTTGCACCTGTTTATGCTAAACTCTTGTACATACGATGTTTGTAGCGGGTTAGACAATTTTGTTGTAATCGGCATTAACTACCACAATGCCGATACTGCCACCCGCAGTAATTTCGCCGTATCTAATGCAACATACGACAGGATCGCCGAAAATGCATTGCAAAAAAGCATAAAAGATATTTTTGTTCTTTCTACCTGTAACAGAACCGAAGTGTATGGCATTGCCCCTGCCGAATGGCTGACCGGCATGTTGTGTGAAGCTACGGGCAATGCTGTTTCCGGCTTCAAACAGCACGGTTATGTTTTCCAGGGCATGGCTGCTGTAATGCACCTGTTTAAGGTTGCATCTGGGCTGGACTCCCAGATTCTCGGCGACTATGAAATTTTGATGCAGTTAAAAAAGGCAACAAAATATGCCCGCGAAAAAGGCTTGATGGGCTCATTGCTGGATCGCCTCGTGAATTTTGCGCTTCAGGCTTCAAAAAGAATAAAATCAGAAACCCGTTTAAGCACCGGCACCGTTTCAGTAGCTTATGCGGCGATTGAGGTGATACGTGAAAAAGTAGCGGCTATAGAACGCAAAAATATTTTGCTCGTTGGCGCAGGTAAATTTGGCCGTAATGTGGCTAAAAATATCCATGCTTATTTTCCGGAAGCAACCATACGTATTACAAATCGTACACATCAAAAAGCCGAAGCATTTGCCCGGGAATATGGGTTGGAGTGTGTGCCCTATGAAACGCTGAGCACTGTAGCGAATGAAAGTGATGTGCTGATTGCAAGCACAACTGCTGAATCATTTAATATCATTCCTTCATTTTTTTCAGTGCAAAAGCCCAGGCTGCTTTTAGACCTTTCGGTACCTAAAAGCATTGATCCCGCTGTAAAATCTTTACCGGATGCCACTTTAATGGATGTGGATGAAATATCGGTTATTTTGGACGATACCTTTGCTATGCGAAAGGCGGAAGTGCCCAAAGCATTGGATATTATACAGGAAACCCTGGGTGAATTTGTAGAATGGCATAAAATATTTTTACATCGCCATTTCCTGGGCGAGGTAAAATCCAAATTATACGAATTAAGCGCAACACATTCCTGCGTAACCGCCGATAAAATGGAAAAAGAAGTTAGGGATGCACGAATTCAGAAAGCAGTAAAAACGCTTGCCGTAGATCTGCGCACACGTACGGCTAAAGGCTGTCAGTACATCAGTACAATCAATGTGTACCTGCAAATGAATCCTTCATAATACAAGGTAGCGGTCCCTCTTTTCTAAAAGATCTCTGTTTAAGAATATTTGATTCATGAAGCATACAGTAAAAATTGGCACCCGCGAGAGTGAATTGGCGGTTTGGCAGGCAAAAAAGGTACAATCCCTTTTGGCTGATCAGGGTATTGATTCGCTGTTGTTGTATATAAAGAGCGAAGGGGATATTAACATCACTGTCCCGCTTTACGAAATAGGCGTGCAGGGCATTTTTACCAAAGCGCTGGATAGCGCGCTGCTTCAAAAGAAAATTGATGTTGCAGTACATTCTTATAAAGATGTTCCCACACAACTGGCAAAAGGGATTGTGAAGGCGGCAGTGCTCAAACGGGATTCATACAAAGACATTTTAATATACAAAGCGGGAACAGCTTTCCTGGAAGAAGAGCTGGGTTTTGCCGCAGGGAAATGGCTGGAGAAACCGGATAATCTTCCCGGCAGCATTCCAGACTTTACCATCGCTACCAGCAGCATACGCCGCAAGGCTCAATGGTTGCACCGCTATCCGCATCACCGCATCGATAACCTTCGGGGGAACATCAACAGCAGGCTCAGGAAGTTGGGGGAAAACCGGTGGCAGGGTGCCATTTTTGCTGCCGCAGGTTTGGACCGGATTAACCTGCGCCCGTCAACGGGCATCGAGCTAGACTGGATGTTACCTGCACCGGCCCAGGGAACCGTTGCGGCCGTTTGCCGCAGGGAAGATCAATGGTTAAGAGATGCTTTTGCCGCATTAAATGATGAATATACAGATATGTGCACCGGAGTCGAAAGAGACTTTTTGCGCGCATTATCGGGAGGGTGTTCGACGCCCATAAGCGCATTGGCGCAAATTAAAAATGGGTCCCTGCATTTTAAGGGGAGTATAGTTTCGGTTGATGGAAAAGAAAAAATTGAAACAGAAAGAAAGGTGGAGTTAAATAAAACTGATGATTTAGGCAGGGAGGCGGCTTTGGAAATTATAGCCAATGGCGGTGATAAAATAATTGAAGCTATCCGGAATGGCGGGAAATAAAATTAAAATATTATCAACACGGCTCCTGAACAGTGAATTGTTGCAAAAAGCCGGCTTGCAGGATATGGATGTGGAGGCAAACGCTTTTATAAAAATCATTCCGGATGTTTCGCAGGAAACGGATGCCTTCATTCAGTCCCTCGCCCTGCAACCTGCAACCGTTATTTTTACGAGCATTAATGCGGTTAACGTGGTTACATCAAGATTAACCATTGCTGCTCCTCCCTGGAAAATTTTTAGCATTGGCGGAGCCACCAAAAATGCCCTGTTGTATTTTTTTGACGCATCCTCCATTATTGCTGATGCTAAAAATGCCATCCTTCTGTCTGAAAAGATAATTGCTTACGGCGAAATAAAGGAAGTAGTGTTTTTTTGCGGCAACAGAAGAATGAACCATTTACCGGAAAGACTGGGTACTGCAAACATAAAAGTGAATGAACTGCTGGTTTACCGGACAATAGAAACCCCCGTAATCACAACTATGGAATATGAGGGCATATTGTTTTTCAGTCCCAGTGCGGCAGATAGTTTTTTTTCGACAAATACCATACCTGTGCATACTGTATTGTTTTCCATCGGCGAAAGCACTACTGCTGCAATACAATCTTATTGCGGTAATAAAGTGATCACCAGTCAATGGCCGGCAGAATCCAATATGCTGGAGATGGTTGCAGATTATTTTAAATGATATGAAGAACGATTTGTTATTAAAAGCGCTTGTTGGTAAACCGGCGGAGCGGCCGCCCGTATGGATGATGCGCCAGGCAGGCCGTTATTTGCCGCAGTATATGAAATTGCGGGAGCAATACGGCTTTTTTGAGCGTTGCCAGATCCCGGAGCTTGCCTGCGAGATTACTTTGCAGCCTGTAGATATCATTGGCGTGGATGCCGCTATACTTTTTTCGGATATCCTGGTGGTGCCGCAGGCCATGGGACTTGAAGTGCAGCTGATCGAAAGCAAAGGTCCGTTTTTACCGGATCCCATCAGAACAGAGGCAGATTTTCAACGGTTATCCATACCCGATGTGCATGAAAAACTGCAATATGTTTTTGACGCCATACGATTGATCAAAAAGGAATTGAATGATCGTGTACCCCTCATCGGCTTTGCAGGGGCACCGTGGACAATTTTGTGTTACATGGTACAGGGCAAAGGCAGTAAAACCTTTGATGAGGCCAAAGCATTTTGTTATACCCGGCCTCAGCTGGCGCATCAACTTTTGCAAACGATTACCGACACAACCATAGCCTATCTTGAGGCACAGGTTGAAGCGGGTGCGGATGTGATACAAATTTTTGACAGTTGGGGCGGATTATTGGGGCCTGCGGATTTTGAAGCCATTTCATTGAAATACATCAGGCAGATCGTAAATAGGTTAAAAGATAAAGTACCTGTTATCATTTTTGCAAAAGGCGCCTGGCATGCATTGGAGTCCATGGCTGCAACCGGCGCGCAGGGGTTGGGTATAGACTGGTGCATCAGTCCGCAAACGGCCCGCAGCTTAGCCGGCAATAAAGTAACTTTGCAGGGAAATTTTGACCCCGCAAAGCTGCTTTCACCTGTGGCGGTCATTAAAAAGGAAGTAAAAGAAATGCTCGCTGCTTTTGGCGGTGAACGGTACATTGTAAATCTTGGGCATGGTATATTGCCCAATGTACCTGTTGATCATGCACGGGTGTTCGTAGATACGGTCAAGGAATGGGGCAACAGCGGGAAAAACAATACGCATTTCAATTAATACCTGAATGGCTGTATTTGGCGTGAGCTGTATTAAACAAACTGTAAGAAATGAAAACCGATAACCTGTCGTCTGGTATTGACGAATCATTAACTACTCACTACTCACTACTCACCACTGACAGTTGGATCAGTTATATACATGAGCTCCAGGATCGCATATGCAAAGCATTGGAGCAGGAAGACGGGAAAGCCGTGTTTACAGAGGATAAATGGAACCGCGCAGAAGGCGGAGGAGGAAAAACAAAGGTTATAGCCAACGGAAATGTATTTGAGAAAGGAGGTGTGAACTCATCGGTTGTTTATGGAAAAGTGAGCGATGCGATGCGAAGCCAGTTGAAGATCAGTGGCGACAACTGGTTTGCCTGCGGGCTCAGCATTGTTATACATCCTTTAAACCCTTTCGTACCCACTGTACATGCCAACTGGCGCTACTTTGAATTGTATGATGCATCAGGAAAGATAATGGACAGGTGGTTTGGAGGTGGTGCTGATCTTACTCCTTATTATTTGTTTGAAGAAGATGCAAAGCATTTTCACCAAACATTGCGTGATGCCATTCTTCCCTTTGGCGAAGGCTTATACCCTGAGTTTAAACGGCAATGCGATGCTTATTTTTCCAATACCCATCGTGGCAATGAAATGCGTGGTATCGGTGGCGTATTTTACGATTACCTGCGCCCCCAAAATGAAGAAGACGCCAATCGTTTGTTCGCATTTCAGCGGGCTAATGGCGATTGCTTTATCAATGCATATATACCGTTTGTAGCAAAAAGAAAACATACAAAATGGAGCGAAGCACATAAGCACTGGCAGGAGATCCGGCGGGGCCGCTATGTTGAGTTTAACCTTATACACGACCGGGGAACATTGTTCGGGCTAAAAACAAACGGGCGAACTGAAAGTATTTTAATGAGCCTGCCGCCCACGGTACGGTTTGAATACAATTACCGGCCGGAACCGGGAAGTGAAGAAGACAGGCTGTTGCAGGTTTGTTTGCATCCGAAAGAGTGGGTGTGAGGTTGAAAGAAGCCCGAAGCCGGAATTTCGAGATCCGAAAAAGAAGAACCAAAAGACAAATAACAAGAAGCAAATAAAATACAGGTGGGAAAAGGCCCGTCTTTGCGAGGCGTAAACGACCGCCGGGAGTTAGAAGAGCCATGATCGCCAAAGCCCGCCTGTCGGCAGCAGGCAAGCCCCCCGAAGCGGAGTCGGCAGCTTGTTTAAAGAAAGTAGTCCACCGCCAAACCGGGAGATTACCTGCCGGCAGGCAGGCTTCGGCCCGTAGAAATAGTATAAAATCATTAAATCATGCAGGGTCTCGTAATGACGTTTAAAAAAAAATAATCTAAAATCATAAATCATAAATTTCAAATCAAAAATGTATTTACAACGCAGAAACCGCATACTTCGCAGCAATGCGGCCATTCGCAGCATGGTGGCGGAAACAGTACTCACTCCCAATGATTTTGTTGCGCCCCTGTTCATTGATGAAGGTGAGAACATCTCTTACGAAATTCCATCCATGCCGGGATACTACCGCCATTCGCTCAACAACACCATCAAGGAAATAAAAACCCTTTGGAGCATGGGCATTAAAAGCATTTTGCTTTTTGTAAAATGCAGGGATGAGTGGAAAGACAATACCGGCAAAGAAGCATGGAATGAAAACGGTTTGATGCAAAGAAGCATTAAAGCCATTAAAGATGCGGTGCCGGAAATGATCGTAATGACTGATGTAGCATTGGACCCTTATTCTGAATACGGTCATGATGGCATTGTAAAAGACGGCAAGATCGTGAATGATGAAACAGTGGAAGCTTTGGTGAAAATGAGTGTAAGCCATGCTGCTGCAGGCGCAGATTTTATAGCCCCGAGCGATATGATGGACGGTCGTATCGGGGCGATCCGGAAAGCACTGGAAGAAAATAATTTCACGGGCACGGGCATCATGGCCTATAGCGCCAAATATGCATCCTGCTTTTACGGGCCTTTCCGGGATGCTTTAGACAGTGCGCCCGGCTTTGGTGATAAAAAAACTTACCAGATGAATTATACCAACCGTATTGAAGCCATAAAAGAAACCGTAATGGATATAGAAGAAGGTGCCGATATTGTTATGGTAAAACCTGCTATGGCTTACTTAGATATCATCCGCGAAGTGAAGAATGCCGTAACTATTCCTGTAAGCGCCTACCATGTAAGTGGTGAATATGCTATGATAAAGGCCGCTGCAAAAATGGGCTGGCTTGATGAATCAAAAGCCGTTATAGAAAGCCTTACTGCCATCAAACGGGCGGGTGCAGATCTTATTGCAACTTACTTTGCAAAAGATGCGGCGGGGATGTTGACGTGAGACGTGAAAATATATTCATGCCTGACATTATATTTGCTGATACATTTATTTTCTATACTCTAAAATTGCAACCTATGTTCATTCAATTAAAACAGAAATCGCTGGATGTTTACCAGGCTATCAGGAATTTAGTGAACGAGATATACAAAATCTCTTTGCATTTGCCGAATGAAGAAAAATTTAATATGGTTCAACAAATACGCAGGGCAGCTTTATCTGTGAAATTAAATATGGCTGAAGGATCAACCAGAAACTCTTTTGTTGAAAGACGAAGATATTATGAGGTAGCACGTGGATCTGTAGTTGAGACTGATGCTATACTGGAAACTGCTGTAGACCTGAAGTATCTTGATATTAAAGACCTGAGTATAGTAAGTAGCTTGTTGAACAAATGTTTTGCGATGCTTTCAAGGATGATAACATTGGAAAAGCAATAACTTTGCAAAGTTTCACATTTATCTTCTCACCTCTCACGATAAGAAATGATCTACCAGTCCAGCAAATCTTTATTTGAACGTGCCCAACATTCCATCCCCGGTGGTGTAAATTCTCCTGTACGGGCATTCAGGAGTGTTGGCGGAACTCCGGTCTTTATCGAAAAGGCCAAAGGCGCTTATTTATACGATGTTGATGGCAATGAATATATTGATTTCGTCAACTCCTGGGGGCCGATGATCTTAGGCCATGCACACGAACCTGTTATAAAGGCAATACAGGACAAAGCCACGGCATCTACTTCTTTCGGAGCGCCTACCGAGCTGGAAATTGAAATTGCCGAACTGATCAAAAGCATGGCGCCCAATGTTGACCTGATCCGGATGGTGAATAGTGGTACCGAAGCCTGCATGAGCGCTGTAAGACTGGCGCGCGGGTATACACAAAAAAATAAATTTATAAAATTCGAAGGCTGCTATCATGGCCACGCTGATTGCTTTCTGGTAAAAGCAGGTAGTGGCGTAGCCACCTTTAATATTCAAAAAGTGCCGGGCGTAACGGCAGGCGTTGCCAATGACACACTTACCTGTGCATACAATGATATAAGCGCAGTAGAGAAGTTGGTAGCAGAGCACCAAAATGAAATTGCTGCTGTTATTATTGAGCCCGTAGCAGGCAATATGGGTTGCATTTTGCCGGAAGAAGGATATCTTGAAGGGCTTCGCGAGATTTGCGACAGGGAGAACATTTTGCTGATCTTTGATGAGGTGATGACAGGATTTCGGCTGGCAAGAGGAGGCGCCCAGGAAAAATTGAAGATCAACGCCGATATTATCACCTATGGAAAAATAATTGGAGCCGGTATGCCGGTTGGTGCTTTTGCAGGCCGAAAAGAGATCATGCAACATATAGCGCCCCTGGGAAGCGTATACCAGGCTGGTACCCTGAGCGGCAATCCGTTGGCAATGATAGCAGGTTATACCCTGCTCAAAGAGTTAAATACCAACCCGGATATATATGATGAGCTGGAGGCCAAAGGTATTTACTTGCAAAAAGGGTTGACAGAAGTATTGAAAGGCAAATCACATCCATTTCACATCAATCGCATGGGAAGTATGATCAGTGTGCATTTCAGCGATCATGAAATTGTGGATTTTAACTCGGCGTCGGGATCAGATATTGAAATATTTAATAAGTTTTTTCATCATATGTTGAATTCCGGTGTATATTTGCCTCCCTCTGCTTTTGAAACCTGGTTCATAAGTAATGCCATTACCTATCAAGACCTGGACCGTACCATTGAGGCGGCGTCCCGTTTTTGATCCAGCATATCGGTAAAGGTCACCCTGAGTGACCTTTTTACTATTTTTACCAAAGTAAGTATATAAAAACATGACAAATACATCAGCCAGGCGTGGAGTAATATTGATGAACCTTGGCTCACCCGATTCAACAGAAGTAAAAGACGTATACCGTTACCTGATGGAATTTTTAATGGACAGGAGAGTAATTGATTACAGTTACCTGAAACGTTTGCTGCTGGTTGGGGGCATTATTGTGCCTTTTCGGGCGGCAAAGTCGGCAGCAGCCTACCGCTCTATATGGACCGAAGAAGGCTCCCCTCTTATTGTAATAACACAGCAGCTGCAGGAGGCGGTGCAGGCAAGGCTGGAAGAGCCGGTAGAAATAGCCATGCGATATGGCAAGCCGTCTGTTGCACGGGCCTATGATAATTTATTAAAGCGGTTGCCCGAACTGGAAGAAGTGATCGCTATACCCCTGTACCCGCACTACGCCATGTCGTCGTATGAAACAGCCGTGGAGCATGCCAAAACCGTACATAAAAAAGGAAAGTATTCTTTTTCGCTTTCCTTTATCCGGCCTGTATACAATGAGAAGCATTATATACAGGCATTGGCAGAAAGCATCAGTCCTTATCTGCAGCAGGAGTATGATCATATATTGTTCAGCTACCACGGCGTACCGGGCAGGCATATACGCAAATCCGATATTACCGGCAATCATTGTTTGCAAACCCCCGACTGCTGCCAAACGGCTTCTCCTGCCCATGCTTTTTGCTACCGGCATCAATGTTTTACAACCACCCGGATCATAACCGAAAAATTAAACATTCCTGCAAACAGGTACAGCATTTCATTTCAGTCACGGCTGGGAAAAGGATGGCTGGAACCTTTTACCGATATACGTTTGGCAGAACTTCCAAAAGAGGGCAAAAAGAAAATAATAGTGCTTTGCCCGGCCTTTGTGAGTGATTGCCTGGAGACCCTCGAAGAAATAGCAGTAGAAGGAAGAGAAACCTTTTTGCATGCAGGAGGCGAATCCTTTACTTTTATTCCCTGTATGAATACCGGTACTGCCTGGGTGGATGCCATCGCATTATGGATCAAAGAATATTCGGATGGTGAGCGCAGCATGATCTTTTAAACCAGTTTCATTTCATGAAAGCATTGGTATACAAATCTACAGGAAGCTGGTATGTGGTTAAAACCAGCAGCGGGTCATTGTACAATGCCAGGATAAAAGGTAAGTTTAAACTTGAGGGCATCACCTCTACCAACCCGGTAACAGTAGGGGACGAAATAGATATTGAAATAGAAGATGGCGAAGACCGGAGCGCCGTCATTACCCGTATACACGACCGCCGCAATTATATAAACCGGCAATCTCCCTCCCATAAATACCAGCATCATATTATTGCGGCCAATATTGATCAAACCTTGCTGGTTTGCACACTCAGGGAACCACGTACATCGCAGGGTTTTATAGACAGGTTTTTGGTTGCTGCCGAAGCATACCATATACCCGCGGTGCTTGTATTTAATAAATCTGATCTGCACAGGGAGAAAGAAAGGCTTCAGTTTGAAGAAAGAAAAGAAATGTACGAGGCAATAGGATATACTGTTATTTTGATGAGTGTGGAAAAAAACGAAGGAATAAAGGAAGTACAAAAGATTTTATGGCATAAAACCACTTTGGTCAGCGGCCATTCCGGCGTGGGAAAATCATCATTCATCAATGCCTTGGTACCCTCCTTTGCACTTAAAACGCAGGAGGTAAGCGGCTGGAGCGGAAAGGGCCTGCATACCACTACCTTTGCCGAAATGTATGATCTGCCTTTTGGAGGAAGGGTAATTGATACCCCGGGGATACGTGAATTCGGGCTGGTGGATATTTCAAAACAGGAGCTTTCACATTATTTTCCTGAAATGCGGCCACTCATCAGTGAGTGCCAGTTCAACAATTGTTTACACATCAATGAGCCCGGCTGTGCAGTTAAAGCTGCTGTAGAAAGTGGGGAAATTAATGTTGAACGCTATGTGAGCTATTATAATATACTTGACTCCATCAACGACAAAGAATACAAATAGCACCGCAGCAAAAACGAAATGAAACAGGCAACGCACTTCTGTAAACGCTGCTTCGTTTTGCAACATTTGTATTTTGTTAGTGTAAACTTTCGTTAAAGAAGCTGTTGCTAAAATTTTATTTGAGCAGCAGTATCAATATTTGTTCATTCTTTCATTTTAAAATTAAAATCTATGAGAAAATTTACATTTCTTTTCCTGATCGCTTTTATAATTATGTCTGCCGTGAATGGTCAAATACAAAAAGGAACTACGGTGTTGGGCGGTAATATTGGCTTTATTACTCAGAAGTATGATTCCGGCCCGGGTGGAGGCTCAATCAACACAAGCCGCAGCTTCAATGCAGCACCGTTATTTGCCAAAGCTATAAAGCAGAATTTTATTGTTGGAGGAGACATTACTTATGGAAATTCTTTCAATAAGTAGGAATCCCCTGGCAATGCTGTATATAAAACAGATAATGATTCTTATGGTATTGGTGCATTCATGAGAGGATATAAAAATATTGGCAATTCAGGATTTTATCTTTTTCTGCAAAGCAGGTTGGGAGCAGATGTTACAAAAGGCAAAACCCGCAATACAGGCAACAATAGTCCTGCTGTAGAGAGAAACAACAATGGATTTGATATCGGGCTTAACCTTTATCCGGGCATATCTTATGCCATAACGCCTAAAATGCATATAGAAACCGGCTTAAATGATTTATTCCGCGTGGGTTACAGCAGCAGCAAGACTTCCGATAATCAAACCTTGGAAACAAAAACCAAATCCAATGGTTTTAATGCAGGCATAGGGCTGGGCAGTTCCACGTTATGGACAGTTGGGGTAAAGTTCTTTCTGGGCTCTTAATGTACAAGACTTACGCAAGTCCACAGCGGCTT
The DNA here is from genome assembly GCF_035444585.1 of Agriterribacter sp. Classification (GTDB taxonomy): domain Bacteria; phylum Bacteroidota; class Bacteroidia; order Chitinophagales; family Chitinophagaceae; genus Agriterribacter. The sequence goes on along the minus strand of NZ_DAOMOZ010000059.1, from coordinate 3,284 downwards.
CTTTGCTGGTTTTGCGGTTTATGATGTTTATTGCTATTTGAAGGTGAGATGCGGGCATTTCACCTTTAATGTGTCATTCCGGGATTTACATGACATTTACAACGGGCAGGGATCACTCTGCTGCCTTTGTGCCTGCCATTATTTCAAATGATCTTCCAAAACCCCGGCCAGCTCCTTTATCGCTTCATTGTCTTTTGCAGCGGCCCGCCTTAGCCGCACAGGTAAGATGGATACACCATCATAAATATTGTAGTGCAGGGTTAATTTATGCCCGTTGTAATTGAAGTCCCAGTAAGATGTATCAAGATCATCGATCTTGTTGGTAAACTGTACCTGTAATTTATCGGCCAGCAAACCGGCCACACCATAAAATTTATCGAAGCCGCAGTTTTCATCAATTACAGCTTCGGTACAGCCATAATCGTTACGCAGGGTCAGGTTCATAGCTATATTTTTAAATGGTGAAACTAATGTTTAAAAGACTTTGCTTTTGGTGCTTTTTCACCGCTCAAAATTCTTTCAGCGCCAACACTTTTGCCATTGGCCGGGCACCCGTATTTTGGTGAACATCCGTATATATACGACACAAACAATAGGCTGCATGCTGCATAAATGATCATTTTTTTCATGGCATTATGGTTGAGCGTTGGTGTTGGTTTCCTGTTTTGTTTTTACCAATAAAAACGGTTCAGGATGATTTTTGGTATATCGGGTATACTAAAAGCTGTTAAAACAGAGTTATCCTGCTTATCAGTTAGCGTAGACGATTTTAAAAAAGAAAATGCATATATCATTTTACAAAGGATATTTGCCCCTGATAATTATAACAAAAAGAGAACGAAGATGTTACTGGCTACCGACCTTGACGGCACTTTTTTAGGAGGAACACCTGTACAGAAAGAGCAGTTGTACCGCATTATAAATGATGATAAAGCCATCCGGCTTGTTTTTGTTAGCGGAAGGGGATTGGCTACTATCCTGCCTCTTTTTAATGAGCCCGTTATGCCAAAGCCCGAGATCATTATTTGTGATGTAGGCGCCACAGTTGTAAATGGCAATACGCTTGATGCTGTTGAACCCATACAGTCTCTGATTGAAGAAAGATGGCCGGGTGAAGAAATGGTATCCGGATTACTGGCTGGTGTAAAAGGATTGTTGCCACAAAATGTACCACAGCAAAGACGTTGTTCATATTTTTTTAATGAGCATACAGATATTGATGATTTGAAGCATAAGGTAGAACAACTGGATTGCGACCTGCTGTTTTCGGCCGGTAAATTCGTTGATGTGCTGCCCAAAGGGATCAATAAAGGGTATACCCTGCAAATGCTGGCAAAGCAATGCCGGTTCCCTGAGGAAAAGATTTTGGTAGCAGGCGATACATTCAATGACCTTTCATTGTTTGCAGCGGGTTATAAAGGAGTAGTGGTGGGTAATGCCGAGCCCGGGCTATTAGAGCAAACCTCCGACTGGCATGCTGTTTATCATGCAAAAGAAGAAGGCGCAGGAGGCATACTGGAAGCGATGCAGCATTTCAGCCTTGTCAATGAACAGATCCGGTAAGTTATAATTGTCCGACATATACAAAAATGCCAATGGCTGTGCAGGCACGGTCAATCCAAATCCACTCTTTTTCTTTATCTTTCTTGTGCAAAATCCCAAAACGATGCCTGAAAAACAATTTAGGCCCTTTATAGCTCCTGAAACCAAAATGGCCGAGTTTACCGTTAAGGCAGTGCTGACCGGTTCGGCTTTTGGCATCATTTTCGGCGCCGCCACGGTTTATCTTGCGCTTAAAGCCGGGCTCACCGTTTCTGCTTCCATTCCCATTGCTGTGATGGCTATAACGCTCAGCAGGCTATTTTTAAAAACCACTGTGCTTGAGAACAATATCATTCAAACCACAGGGTCGGCAGGTGAAAGCATTGCGGCAGGCGTTGTATTTACGTTGCCGGGATTTTTATTTTTAAGTGATAAGGCCAATGAAGATCATTTCAATTATTTAACCATTCTTACGCTGGCCATATTAGGCGGCATACTGGGTACATTAATGATGATACCATTGCGGCGTCCTTTAATTGTAAAGGAGCACGATACACTTCCATACCCCGAAGGAACGGCCTGCGCTGCTGTGCTGAAAGCGGGTGAAAAGGGTGGCGATTTTGCCAAAACGGCTTTTGTGGGTTTGGGTTTTGCACTGCTGTACGCTTTTTTACAAAAAATTGTTCATGTAATTGCTGAAACGCCTGCGTTCATGACAAAGCAGGTCAATAAGTTTCTTCCCTCAGCCAAGATCAGTGGCGAAATAACACCTGAATACCTGGGCGTAGGTTATATCATAGGTCCCAAAATAGGTGGCGTGCTGGTGGCAGGCAGCGTGCTGGCTTCTTTTGTATTGATCCCATTACTGGCTACACTCGTACCTGCCGATGCCATTGCTGCCCAGCTGGTAAAGCTTGGAGTACTCGCTGATGTAAGTACCGGCGGAGGCAAAGGCGGCTGGAACCCCGATACCCATACTTTTGCCGATTTTTCAGATGCTATTTATTGGGCGTATGTGCGGCAGATCGGTGCAGGCGCTGTTGCAGCTGGAGGCTTTATAACACTGCTGAAAACTTTACCGACTATTGTTTCTTCATTCAAAAGCAGTCTGGGCTCTTTAAAAAATAAAAATGCAGGCAATACGGCCGCCGAAGAATCCCGCACCGAAAAAGATCTGAGCCTGAAAATAGTCGGCTTCGGAAGTCTGGGACTTGTACTCATCGTGTCTGTTCTGCCATTCATACCGGGCGATAATTTCATAAGCCGTTTGCTGGTAGGCATGCTCATTGTAGTGTTCGGCGCATTGTTCGTAACCGTTTCTTCCCGCATTGTTGGCCTGATCGGTTCTTCCAATAATCCTATTTCGGGAATGACCATAGCTACCATCTTAGGCACCTGCCTGATCTTTATAGCGGTGGGCTGGACGGGCAGATCATATGAGCCTATGGTACTTGTTGTAGGTGGAATGATATGTATAGCCGCGGCCAATGCCGGAGCTACCTCTCAGGATCTTAAAACCGGCTATATCATTGGTGCTACCCCGCGTTACCAGCAGTTGGCACTTTTTATAGGTGTTATCGTTTCTTCGCTGGCAATAGGTGTAACCATAAAAGTGCTGGACACTCCCACACCCGAAATGGTAGCGCAGGGCATCCATCATGCCATTGGCCAAAGCACCTACGCGGCCCCGCAGGCCACGTTAATGGCTACACTAATAAAAGGCGTGCTGTCGTTTAACCTGG